>JAGCAV010000383.1 GCA_017652545.1 Lachnospiraceae bacterium | reverse complement strand
TGTTTCATCGGGATCATAGCGGGATTGTAATTCTCCGCGGGATCGTGAACTGCCCGCAGGCGTGCTTCGCGAGGTATCAGGTGACATTCAACGGAAACATCGCGCTGCCGGACGGCGCGGAGGTCGGCCCGATCAGCATCGCGCTGGCCATCGACGGCGAGCCCGTGCAGACGAGCCGCGCCATCGTGACGCCGGCCGCGACGGCGGAGGACCCGCCGACGCCGGCGAACTTCTTTAACGTGACGAGCACGGCGATCATCACGGTCCCGCGCGGATGCTGCTTCACTGTGGCGGTGGAGAACACATCCGGACCGGCGGAGGCCGGAGGCGTGGCGCCGGAGATCCTGGTGCAGAACGCGAACCTGACCGTGAGCAGAATTTCATGAGAAAGGAGAGACAGAGATGAAAAACCTGATTGATCAGATCTATGAGATGAAAGAAGCTGTGGCGTTCGAGATCGGCGAGGCGAACAAGCGCATCGGCCAGAGCGGCGGAAAGCTGAGCAAGGAGGATCTGGACATAGTCGACAAACTTTCTCATGCGATGAAAAGCCTGGTGACGGTTTGCGCCATGCTGGAAGCCGAAGAGGAAGGCTACAGCGGCGACTATATGCAGGGCCAGAGCTACCGCGGCGGTTACTCCGGAAGGGAACGGCGTGAAGGCTACAGCGGACGCGGATACAGCCGGGAAGGCCGCGAGGGCCGGAACAGCTACGGCTACAGCCAGCACGGGAACATGAACGAACGGCTGCGCCAGATGATGGATGAAGCGCCGGACGAGAACACCCGGATGGTCATTCGGAAGCTGATGAACAATATGTAAAACAAAAGGGCCGCTGCGAATCGCAGCGGCTTTTCTCATGCTCATCAGATCGCGATCCGGAAGACCGTTACTCTGGTGTTCGGATGTGTTACGGACAGTACACCAGACGCAAAACTATCAGAACACTCCGGCGGGTCCTCCGGCAGGGACGAGAGCGGATAGATCTGATTTCCTTCGCAGTTATTAATGACGAGCTTTAATTTATCGTCATAAACATAGACGGCATTGACGAACGTTTCGATGATGTGCCGGCGGAGGAGCGGATCCGAGCGGTCTCCTTTCGTGAACTGGCGGAGGAAGAAGAGAACACGGTCCCGGTCGATCAGCTGAGACTGTGAATAGCGGAGCGTTTCGCAGGAGACGCGGAGGTTTTCCGCTTCATCTTCCAGGGCCTTCAGCTTGGCGGAGGTGGAGGAGTTCCAGATCCCGGCGGCAATCGCATTATTAATATTGTCAATTTGTTTGAGGACTTCGGCGCGCTCGGACTCCATCGCGGAGAGCGGGGAGGACTTCAGCTCCTCAGCCTGGAGCTGCATGACGGCGTCGGCAGTTTTCTGGATCTGAGGCTCGGCGAGAACATGGTCCAGGACGAAATCGACAACGGCTGATTCAAGAAAGTCTTTCGGCACGGAGCGCTTGGAACATCCTTTGCGAGCCTTGTGAGACTGACAGGAATAATAGTGATGGCGGACGCCGGACTTGGAGGTGCCGGAGTCTCCGATCATAGCAGCGCCGCAGTGGCCGCAGAACGCTTTTCCGGTAAGAAGATAATCAACAGAACCCTGCTCAATATGCCGGGCCGTTTTTCTTTTCATGCGCTGGGCCTCCTCAAAAACAGATCTGTCGATAATGGCGGGCATCCCATCCTCTACGCGGATGTCTCCCCAAATGTAGACGCCGGTGTATCGCTCATTCGAGATCAGGCGGAGGAGAGACTCCGGCTGCCACGGTTTTCCGCGTGACGTTTTCAATCCCTGGTCATTCAGCATCCGGCAGATCCGGGCCGCGGAGTAGCCGGAGCAGTAGAGATCGAAAATATTCCGGACAATGGCAGCCTCTTCAGACTGGAGAGCATAGCGTCCGTCCGGGCCACGATAATAGCCGAGGATCCTGGTGCCATTGTAGAGACAGCGGTGAGCATTGTCTGTCATGCCGCGAGTGACGTTCTCAGACAGCTGGCGGGAATACCATTCAGCTGTCGCTTCCAGCATTCCTTCCAGAAGAACGCCGGCAGAGCCTTCCGGGATAGGTTCCATAGCATACAAGACTTTTACACCATATCTCCGCAATTTTCCTTTATAAACAGCGGAATCTTCGCGATTTCTCCCGAACCTGTCAACCTTCCAGGCAATAATGGTATCATATGATCCTGTCTCAGCTGCTGAGATCATGGATTGGAAGGCCGTGCGGGCGGAAGCGTTTTTGAAACCGGAACGTGCATGATCCGCGTATTCGTGAACAAGCGTAAATCCTTCACGCTTGGCAAAAGCGCGGATGTCGGCCAGCTGCTGCTCGATGGAGACGTCACGCTGGCCGGCGGAGGAGTAACGAGCGTAGGCTACGGCGGTGCGAGGCGAGCAAGATGGCGATAGATTCTTTTTCATGTGCGCTGTATTACCAGCCGAGCTTGCTGGTCATGTCTTCGCACCTGGAGAAAACACCACACAGGGATAAGTCATCAAAGAAGTACAAATAAAGATATCCGTCATCCCTGATCATGGCTGACATATCGGTGCTGGCAAGCGAGAAAATAATCGTCCTGTCTGTAAAGCCGCACCATTCGCCGCTGGCCTTGTTATTTGAATACAGGGTGCCGTCTTTGAAAGTCAAAGAAATCTGCACAACTTCCATACTGTCCAGGAATGTAAGCATAAAGGCATAAATCGTCCCTTTTCCATTGTCAGCATACATAGTCCAGGCGCCGACATAATTCTGCTCATTACTGCTGAGAGGATATTCAGCAAAAGAAACCACAGGGAAAAGAACAAGCACACACAGCAGACAAATTAGCTTTTTCATTTTGATCGCCTCCTCCGAATAATAAAGACAAACACAGCCACAACGCCGGCGAGAATGAAACCGATAGACTCAAGCGCCATACCTATAAACATCTTCCCAGCAATAAACAACAGGAGCAGGAAAATCAGGAAGAGAATCAAGACACATTCCTCCTATTCTTCATATCCGTCCATAAAGGTGCCGAAATTAGCGATCATTGAATCGTCTGACTTGGAGAGATATGTCTCAAAGTCGAGAAAATTATCAATATAATCAGAAAACTGATCACGGACCTGCCGGTTAAGATCTGCGGGAACGTGAACGGCCGGGATTTTTCTCATATTCTGGAGGCAGCGCTCATAACAGCCGGTCATGGAGCCGAGGATCTCGACAGTGACAGGGATGCCAGACTGCTGAATGGCGTAGATCAGCGGACGCGGACAAAGAAAGTGCGACGCAAAGGCGTGAGCCTCAGCCATGCGGACGTCCTCCGGACGGGAACCGTCATGGCCGAGCACGATGTGACCGAGTTCACGGGCCAGGGCGCGCTGGAGGAGATAGAACGGGAGCCGCTGGTTATACGCGACGAGATAACGCAGCTGACCGTCGTCATAATGGACGGATGTGACGGCGTCATGCGATTCGGAATCAAAGGAAGCGACAAGACGGTCGCGTTCGATGCCGATCCGGCCGGACATCTCCGTAAAAGAAAGCACCAGGCATCCGGGGGTACGCTTGAATATCGGGAGAGGAATAACAGGAGCGGTGCTGATTTTATGCTTAATCAGCATTTCGGTGGCCAGAAGGGCGGCGCGTTCATAATCAGGCGTCATCGGTATGGTCCTCCTTAAAATATTCTGAGTATTCAGCAAAAGCAGCCTGCATGATACGGAGCGCCTGCTCACGGCGCTCTTTTGGCATTTTGTCGATTCCTTCGGAGATTATACGGGCTTCCGGAGTGGATGAAACAGCAAAGGCGGAAGAGGGAGAAGTCGCATCCGTCCAGCCGGCAAGGTAGCCGGGAGTGGTGCAAAAGAGCTCCGCCATCTTCTCCAGATTTTCAAGGGGGATGTTAGTGACAACGCCGTGCTCATATTTATAAATTGCCTGGCGGTTAACATTAAGATACTTAGCAACATCGTCAAGAGTAAGTTTTTGACGAAGACGCATCTCACGGATGCGATCACCAGAAGTAGCCATAGGGATCACCTCTTCAACCTCATAATACTATGAGTTTACAAAAAAGTAAATAAAAATGAAAAAAGTATCTTGACAGGGTACAATGAGGGTGCTAATATGAGTGTAACTTGACAAGGCACAATTAAAAAGAGGTGAACGACATGATCAACGCAAACCTGATCCGGGCCAAGATAGTGGAGAACGGGATGACACAACAGCAGGTAGCAAAAGAGATTGGCATATCTGCAAAAACATTCTGCGAAAAAATGAAGACCGGGAAATTCGGACTTGATGAAGCTGATGAGCTGATCCGGGTCCTAAAGATTGAAGATCCCGAAAGATATTTTTTTGCGAACAAAGTATCCTGCTAAGGCACAATCTGAAGAAAGGAGGGACAGCATGGAAAAGTTTGAGATCTCGGTCGAGAGAACCAGGGCGGAGCCCAACTACAAAACTTCTGCGGCGAGTCTGCTGATCGCGTGCAGAAAATTCTATCAGGATCCTGAGAACGAGAAAAAATATCAGGAAACAAAAAAGTGACCGGGATGTGCTGCCACACAACCCGGCCAGAGACATTTCGACCATGACTACGCTGTAATTATACAGCAGAAAGAGAGAAAAAGCAATATGAACGCCACCAGAACGAAGATGACGGCGGAGGCCGTGAGACAGATCTGGGAACTGATGGGGAAAGAAAAGGACAGCTACCACATCGCCGGGAAGCTGGGCCTTTGTGCTGACACCGTGGGAAACTACATCGCGGCGCTGAGAAACGTGAAGGCCGGGAGGATCCCGCGGAAGGTGGACAAGAAGCTGATCACCACCGTGGCGAAGGAACTGGGCCTGCCGGAGCCGATCTGGAAAGAGAAGAAGACGGAGATTCCGGCGGAGGAGCCGGAGCAGCTGCCGGGCCAGCTGAAGATGGAGCTGCCGGAGGAGCCGGCGGCCGCGCCGGAGCGGACCGTGGTAGTGTGGCCGGAAGACGAAACGCAGGCGGCGCTGAAGCGGATCAGCGACCAGCTGGAGCAGATATCCAAAGCAATGTGGGCGCTGGTGAAGGGAGGCGGAGCGAAATGATGGGAAAAATCTTCTGGGTGGTCAAACACTCAACGATCCCGGACCGGTGGCTGAAGCGCATCGAGCTGGATGAAAGCAAGAACACCTGCTACACCTGGACGCCGGTGGAAGCTGACGCGATGCCGTTTGAATTCAAGCATAACGCCGAGCAGGTGGCGCTGGAGTGCCGCGGGACGGTCTACAGAAAGAAGGCGTGAGGATGAACAGAGTGACCTACCACGACGAGTATCTGACAGTGACGGACGTGCTGGCGGACGGCCAGCTGGTGGCGCGGAGGATCCTGATCCGCTCCGAATTCGGCGGGGTGGAGAAGGAATACCACAAGGTATTCCAAGGCCACGGCGTGGAGGATGTGCATCCGGCACTGTTTCCGGAGGTGAAAGCATGAAACTGGATCACCTGGATCAGCTGAGAAGACAGGAGCGAGAGATCCTGTTTGAGCTGGAGAACGAGGAAGAGTGCCGGGAGCGGATGAACGGGAAACAGCTGCCCTACATTCTGGAAGCGCGTTTTACCAGCGTACGGAAGATCATGATTCTGCGGGAGATTCTGCGGAGACTGCGAGCCGAGATCGCAGAAGAAGAAACGAAGATAAAGGTGGCGGGAATTTATGCCGAAAAGCGAGATGCTCTCTTACAGCGAATTGGAAAGGTATTTGGAGTTGACCGGGAGCTTGAAGCGGGTAATGAGCGCGGAGATGCGCGGGCAGATCGAGCGCGGGCCTCAGCTGACGAAGGCGTTCAGCCTGATCCGGCAGGCGGAGGAGAGCATCCGCGAGGAGATGCGTGAGGTACGCTATGACCTGCTGAAGAAGAGCTGGAAGCCGGTGACGCCGGAGGCCGAGATGGCGCCGCCGGAGACGCCGGAGACGCCGGTGCGCTTCCGGGCGCCGGAGACGCCGGACACGCCGTGGCAGCAGGAATTTGAAGACATGGTAGCGGATCGTGAGGGACGGATATTTAGGACGAGGCCCTGGCAGGACGAGGGGCCGGGACCGCTGGACATCCGGGAGGGATGAAGATGAAAACATTCAGAGGATGCGACGGGCGGAGGATCCGGAAGCGCCGGGAGACGGAGGAGGAGACTCTGCAGAGGTGGGGCCTTTACGCCTCGGCCATCCTGACGGAGGCCGTGTGCGCGGTCGCGTGCGTGATCGCGGCGGGCTTTTTCCGGTGACCGTGCTGAGGCTGGCGGAGCGGATCCGCCGGCAGCAGGAAAGAGAAGAAAGATACAAGGAACGAACGAAAGACAAATACAGTAATTTTCGGAATCTGACCCAGAGATGGGATGATCCGGAGAACGAATTCCGATACGGATTTAAGAAAGGAACTGAAGATGATGAACACTATCACTATGATCCCGATCGGTCAGCTGCAGCACCATCCGCAGAACCCGCGGCTGGACCTGGGCGACCTGACGGAGCTGACGGAGAGCATCAAGGCCAACGGCGTGATGCAGAACCTGACAGTGGTGCCGGAGGATGACCACTATCTGGTCGTGATCGGGAACCGCCGGATGGAGGCGTCCAAGCTGGCCGGACTGGAAGAGCTGCCCTGTGTGATCAGCGACATGGACAACCGGACACAGGTGGCCACGATGCTGATGGAAAATATGCAACGGCAGGATCTGACGGTGTACGAGCAGGCCCAGGGCTTCCAGATGATGATGGACCTGGGCTACAGCGCCGCGGAGATCGCAGAGAAGACCGGCTTCGGAGAGACCACCGTGCGGCGGAGGATCAAGATGGCCGAGATGGATCCGAAGCTGCTGAAGAAAGCGTGTGATGAAAAAGGCGAGAGCCGCCAGATCACGCTGCTGGACTTTGACCGGCTGGCCCAGGTGGAGAGCGTGAAAGAGCGGAACGCGCTGCTGAAGGAGATCGGAGACAGCAATTTTGAATGGAAGCTGAAGAAGTCACTGCAGGTGCAGGAGGCACACAAGGTGCGGAAGGACGCACTGAAGGCGCTAAAGGACGCCGGACTGACAGAGATCAAACAGAACGAGCGCTACACCGGGAAATACAGCCAGCTTTATGGCAAGGGAGTGAAGCTGTACAACTGGAAGCCGGGGCAGAAGCTCCTGCCGGCGGTCAAGGAGGAGCTGTTCTATTACATCGACGACACCGAAGTCGAATTCTACATCCAGAACAAGCTGCAGAAAAAGGAGAAGGCGCCCGAGAAGAGCGAGGCCGAAAAGGAGAAAGAGAAAAGGCGGGCGCTGGCCTGGAAGACGGTGGAACGTTGCGCGGAGACGGCGGCCGAGCTGAGGAAGCAATACGCGAAAGACATCGGCGTGAACCCGAAAAACGCCATGAGGATGATGCAGTGGGCGCTGGTGGCGGCGGTCATGAGCATGATGGCATACAGCACGCCGACGCTAACGATCAAAAACAGGTTTGGGATCACGAGCGCATATATCCCGGAGGAACAGGCGGAGATCGCTAAAAAGATGATGGAGCTGCCGCAGAGCAGCTGGCCGGAGCTGATCCTGATGATGTTCCACGGAGACTATGAAGGGCAGAAGGGAAAGCCGCCGATGTTCGCGGAAGGTAGCCGGAGCTGGCAATTTCCGAAATACAGTAAGAACGTTCCTCTGGAGCTGTGCTATGAGTGGCTGACGGAGTTCGGCTACAGCATGAGCTCCGAAGAGATCGAAATGATGACCGGGGAGCACGAATGCTTCAAGATGGAGGCGAAAACATGATCTATAACAAGACGCTGAGTAATGTTCCTCTGCTGCCGGCGGAGGAACCGGACTGGATGGCGTGGATCGTGATCGGCCTGA
Source organism: Lachnospiraceae bacterium (assembly GCA_017652545.1). The sequence goes on along the minus strand of JAGCAV010000383.1, from coordinate 3,442 downwards.
TGGCGCTGGTGCTGCTCGTTTTCACCGGATACTTGATCCTGGCCATGCTGGAGGACAAGCATGATGAGAATCACAAAATGTGACTGCTGCGGGGCGGAGATCGAAAAGTGCCCGACGCTGAGGATCAAGGTGGAGCTCATTCGGAAGAGAGTCGGAAGCTGCTACCAGAGCAACAGGCTGGATCTGTGCCAGAAATGTGAAGACGAGGTCTATAAGATCATATTTAAGAAGGAGCCGAAAGAATAACCAAGGTCGGATTAAGGACAGACCGTGAGCTGCCATCCGAACGATCAGGAGCGTGGAGATATGAACGCATACGAGGAAATGAAAAATCAGATCCTGCTGAACCTGACGGACCGGACGCAGCTGACGGCGGAGGAAATCCGCAAAGTGATAAGCGAGATCGACCGGGCGGCAGCGGGTTATGAGATCACTAAGAAGCCGACGGAGATCATACTGCCGGAGGAGGCAGCGCCGAGACTGGTGAGGCAGTATATAGCCTGCAAGATGATGCAGGGCATGAGCGAGCTGACGACGGAGAACTACAAGAGGACGCTGGTGCAGTTTTTCCGGTACGTGAAGAAGCCGCCGGAGCAGGTGGAAGCAAACGACATCCGGATGTATCTATACGATTACCAGACGAGGCCGGGCAAGACCGTAAGTCAGGCGACCGTGAACAACTACCTGAGATACATTAAATACTTCTTCAGCTGGTGCCAGGACAGTGACCTGATCAGCCGGAACCCGGCGAAGACGGTAGGCAGCATCAAGTGTGAACAAAAACACCGGAACGCCATGAGCAGGAGGGACCTGATCCTTCTGATGAACGCCTGCAGGACGGAGAAGGAGCGGGCAATCATTAACGTGTTCTTCGCGACAGGGTGCAGAATCAGCGAAGCAGTCGGCATGAAGACGGAAGACATTGACTGGAGGAAGAAGACCATCCACGTTTTCGGCAAAGGTAAGAAGCATCGGGATGTTTTCTTTAATGACGCGGCGGAGATCGCCATGAGAGAGTATCTGGAGAAGAGAAAGCAGAAGTCTCCGTATCTGTTCGCGTCAGACAGGGAGAACGAGAACGGGCGGAGGATGACGACGGCCGGAATGCGAGCAGCCATCAAAAGGATCTGCGAGAGCGCCGGCACGGGGGAAATGTCCGTCCATGTGACGCCGCACGTGATACGGCACACGACGGCCACACTGGCGCTGGATGCCGGGATGCCGGTGGAACAGGTGCAGCTGATGCTGGGACACAGCCAGATAGAAACGACCATGAAGTATATCGACGTCAACCGGAGCGCCGTGATGGATTCATACCGGCGGCACGTGATTTAAGGAGGGCGGAGGAATGAACTATTCAAAAAAGAAGCTGGATCCCGTGAGCGCGGAGATGGCTCAGCTGGAGAAGGACCGGAACGAGCCACCGAAGTGGACGACCGGCGAGGTGGCCGCGGCGACCAGCTTGAAGCCAGCGCGGATCCGGGCGATGGCGCTGAAACTGGGCATCAAGGAATCGTATCAGCGCGGAGGGAAGCCGACCTGGTGGACATTCACGGATGTGATGATGATCATCCGTGAGGTCAACAAAGAGAAGCCGCAGCCCAGGGATCACAAAAAAGCCGCGATGGAGCTGAGGAGCATGATCCGCGCGGCGCAGGAAAAAGATTACTGACCGAGGCCGGATTAAGGACGGACAGAGAGACGCCATCCGGACGATTAAAGTGTTTCTTCTATTATATTCACCCAGGCGGAGGGGCCTGACACGGAGCCCGGTGCACTCCTTTGATAAGGCTCGTATGGATATTAATAAATCAAACATCCAGGGCCGGGATCATCAGAACCACTGACGATGAAGTCAACCGGAAGGGGCCCCGGGGAAACCGGAGCGAAGCGAACGGTGTCCCCGGGAGGATAGAAGGAGGAGCGGCATGAGCTGGGAATACGAGGGCCTATTCGACGCTGAGCTGAACGACGAGCCGCGCCTCTGGAGGACGGAGCCGGTGGAGGGCACCGTGGGCCGGATGCAGTACCGGACGAAAACGATCAAAGCCGGGCCGAGGCTGGAGGTGGAGATCTATCCGGTATGGCCGAGAGAGATCCAGCGGAAGGCCAGGGCGACGAAGAGAAACATCACGCCGATCCGGATGGCGGAGATCAACAGACGGAACGCGGAGAACTATCTGGTGCAGCTGGCGGACGCGAACTTTTCAGACGAGGACATCCATCTGACGCTGACATACGCCGGATCCGCGCCGAGCTTTGAGCAGATGCAGAAGGACGTCAGGAATTTTTTCGGACGGCTGAAGCGGTTCCGGAAGAGGAACGGGATGCCGGAACTGAAGTACATCTACAGCATCGAAGATGAGGAAGACGGAGAGAAGAAGAGGATCCACAGTCATATGCTGCTGAGCGGGCCGGGCGGGATGATGGAGCTGAACCGATACCGCGCGGAGGTGGAGCGGATCTGGGCGAAGGGTTACGCGAACGCGGACAGGCTGCAACCGAACGAGAACGGACTGGAGCAGATCACCAGATACCTGACGAAGCAGCAGAGGAACCGGAGACGGTGGTGTCCGAGCAAGAATTTGAAAAAGCCGAGGGTCCGAGTATCGAATACGAAAGTCAGCAACGCCAGGGTGAAGAAGATAGCCAGGACATGGGAGAACGAGGCGAAGGAGATCCTGGAGAAGATCTATCCGGAGTACACACTGGCGCCGGATCGGGCCAGAGCATATATGAGCGACCTGCTGCCGGGTGTCTACATCCGGGCGGTGATGAGACGGAGAGGAGGCTGATGAAATGAGATACTTGCCATGCTGGAAACAGATCGGGATCTCAGCTGACAGATACAGAGAGCTGCTGCATTATTGTCGGCAGTATCCGGAATGGAAACTGGAGGCCAGCAGTCTGCTCGGGCTGAAGGCCATAAAGGCTGACGGTCTGCCGCACGGATCCGGCAAGAGTGATCCTGTGGCGGCAGCAGCTGAACGCCGAGAGAAACTGCTGAGTAAGATAGAACTGGTCGATGAATGTGCGAAAAGCATCTGTGGCGGAGACTGGTATGCAGCCATCATCCAGAACGTCTGCATCGGAAAAGCCTGGACGCAGATGGATAAGGCGCTGATGCCGACGTCAGACAAGAACAGTTTCTTTTCTGTTCGCAGACAATTCTTTGATCTTTTAAATAAAAAGACGGAACAGTGAATAACATACTCACTGTTAAATAAATCCATGATATTATGATACCGTGGGAAAATGGTTGATGCTATGAATAAAGCAGCAGAAGTCGAAGCGTTTTACGTTTCATGGACGTGGCGGAAGTGCCGGAAAGCATTTGCGAACTCAAAAGGCAATCTTTGTGAGCGATGTCTGAGGCGCGGGATCATCGAGGCCGGGAGTAAGGACCGGCCGCTGGAAGTACATCACAAGATCCAGCTGACAG
>JAGCAV010000382.1 GCA_017652545.1 Lachnospiraceae bacterium | reverse complement strand
TTCCTGTATCCGGCATTCTCGGACCGGAGCGCAGATCCTGGCTGCATCGATATCTACAATGCGGATCCGGATTCGGAGAACCCGCTTGGAAGGCTGTTTACAGAGTAAAGTATCTTTCAACATTTTTTAGATGAGGACAGAGAATGCCATGAATCAGAATTACAATGAATTCCCCGATGGAAATCCGGAACAGCTGAAAATGCTGAAGGAAGAGATCCTGACAGCCGACGCGATCGTGATCGGAGCCGGCGCCGGGCTTTCGGAAGCTGCCGGACTGACATACAGCGGAGAGAGATTTGAACAGTTCTTTGGAGATTTTGAAAGCAGGTACGGCATACAGGATATGCATGCAGGCGGGTCTTATCCTTTTGAGGACGACAGGATCCGCTGGGCCTGGTGGTCACGACAGATCTATGTGAACCGCTATGTATACCCGCCCAGACCGGTCTATGACCGGCTGTTCGATCTGGTGAAGGACAGGGATTACTTTGTGATCACCACAAACGCGGATCATCAGTTCCGGAAAGCAGGCTTTGAGAAGGAAAGACTGTTCTGTACGCAGGGTGATTACGGCCTCTGGCAGTGCAGCAGACCGTGCCACAACAGGACATACGACAACAAGGGAAAGGTTGTCAAAATGCTCCTCTCCCAGGGCTTCGCGATCGGAGAAAACAGCGAGCTCATCGCGCCGGCTGATGAGAGCGGTGAGACGGATTTTTCCATGCTGTCCATGAGGGTATCGTCAGGTCTTGTCCCTTACTGCCCGGTCTGCGGCGAGCCGATGACGATGAACCTGCGCTCGGATGACACCTTTGTGAAAGATGAAGACTGGCAAAAGGCTTCTGCAGCGTACGCACAGTTCCTGCAGGATCACAGGGACAGGCATGTCCTGTATCTGGAGCTTGGTGTGGACGGCAGCATACCGGCCATCATCAAATATTCTTTCCTGCAGGAAACAGCCGGGAATGACAAAGCGGTCTACGCCTGCGTGAATCACGGGGAGGCATGCTGCCCGAAGGAGATCGAAGACAGGTGTATCTGCATGAACGCGGATATCGGAGATGTTCTGGAGGGCCTGTCTGACTGAAAGCAATCTTTTTTTGCATAACAAAAATAAAGAGGAGGAGAAAGATGAAAAGAATGCTTGCTTTTGCTGTTTGCGCCATGACTGTTGTTTCGATGTCGGTAAGCAGCTATGCGATGGAGACAATGAAGAGAGGGACCAGGGGCGATGACGTCCGTGAGATGCAGGAAAAGCTGATCTCTCTGGGCTATCTGGAAGAAGGCGGCGCTGACGGCATATTCGGTGCCAAAACAGAAGGCGCTGTCCTGGCGTTTCAGAAGGATCACGCGCTGGATGCCACCGGCATGGTGGGTGAGGCAACCGGTGAAGCCCTGAAAAATTCCGCGGAGCAGGAAGCAGATTCCGCCAAGGCTCCCGGCGGAGTCCCTGACTATGCTGAGGCATTTCCTTCCTGGAACCCGGAAAGCGCGGCTCTGGATGAGCTTGTCGGCTTTGTGTCTGCCTGTACAGACGAAGCAAGCCCCGATTATCTTGATCCGGCAGACCGTATAGCCACCTTTGACATGGATGGCACCATCCTCTGCGAGAAGGCGCCGGTCTACTTCGACTACTGCCTGACGATGTACCGTGTGCTCGACGATCCGACGTACGAAGCGACTGAGGAAGAGCGGGACGCCATGCAGCAGGTGCGTGATCACGCCTATACCGACGGAACGACCTTCAAACCCGAGGGCATTACGAAGGACGATCTTGTTGCGACGGCTTTTGCAGGCATGACGCCGGCACAGTTCCGCGCTTATGTGCGCGATTTTGCCGAAAATGTGGATGCGGTGGGATTTGAAGGCATGACCTATGGACAGTCCTTCTACAAACCCATGCTCGAGGTGATCCGTTACCTGAAGGCCAATGATTTCGATGTGTGGATGGTCTCAGCCTGTGAACGCGAGGTGGTGCGGGCGCTCGTGGAGCAATTTGACATTCCGTTTGATCATGTGATCGCGACCGATGTGCCCTATGTCGCTTCCGGAAAGGGAGATGATGTGGCTGCCGATGATTACAACATGGGCCAGGA
>JAGCAV010000381.1 GCA_017652545.1 Lachnospiraceae bacterium | reverse complement strand
AGGTTTTTTATTACATGAATAAGGAGAATTGAAATGAGCGCATACAGATTTGAAACCCTGCAGTTACATGTTGGCCAGGAACAGGCGGATCCGGCAACCGATGCCCGTGCCGTCCCGATCTACCAGACGACTTCCTATGTTTTCCGCAACAGTCAGCACGCGGCCGATCGTTTCGGCCTGGCGGATGCCGGGAACATCTACGGAAGACTGACCAATTCCACCCAGGATGTCCTGGAAAAGAGGCTGGCGGCTCTGGAGGGCGGATCCGCCGCTCTGGCACTTTCTTCCGGCGCAGCGGCGATCACCTATACGATCGAAGCGCTTGCGGCAAACGGCGGACACATTGTTGCCCAGAAAACGATCTATGGCGGCAGCTACAACCTGCTGGCGCACACACTGCCGCAGTACGGCATTGAGACGACCTTCGTGAATGCCCATGATCTCCAGGAGGTGGAGGCAGCCATCAAAGAAAACACAAGGGCGATCTACCTCGAAACACTCGGAAACCCGAACAGCGACATACCGGATATCGACGCGGTGGCAGACATCGCTCACAGGCACGGGCTTCCGCTTGTCATCGACAATACCTTCGGCACACCGTACCTGATCAGGCCGATCGAACACGGGGCGGACATTGTCGTTCATTCCGCGACGAAGTTTATCGGCGGCCATGGCACGACGCTGGGCGGCATCATTGTGGAATCCGGGAAATTCAACTGGAAGGAAAGCGGGAAGTATCCGAACATCGCGGAGCCCAATCCGAGCTATCACGGCGTCTCTTTCTACGACGCGGTTGGACCTGCTGCCTTTGTGACCTTTATCCGGGCCATCCTTCTTCGGGATACCGGTGCCTGCATCTCACCCTTCAACGCGTTCCTTCTGCTGCAGGGTGTGGAAACGCTCTCGCTGCGGCTGGAGAGGCATGCCGAAAATACGAAAAAAGTAGTGGCATTCCTGAAGGACCACCCGCTGGTGGAGAAGGTCAATCATCCTTCCCTGCCTGATCATCCCGATCATGCCCTGTACGAGAGATATTTCCCGAACGGCGGCGCATCCATCTTTACCTTTGAGATCAAAGGCGGTCAGGAGGAAGCGTGGAAGTTTATCGACAACCTGGAGATCTTCTCACTGCTGGCCAACGTGGCGGATGTGAAGAGCCTGGTGATCCATCCGGCCTCCACCACACATTCACAGCTTTCCGATGAGGAACTGGCGGATCAGGGAATCGGGAAGAACACGATCCGGCTTTCGATCGGGACGGAGCATATTGACGATATCATCGCGGATCTTGAAAAAGGTTTTGCGGCGATCTGACAGGATACGGAACCGTGCGCTGCCGGTTAAGTGATCCGATGACAAAGCATATTTTTCCAGATAGGAAGGTGGCCGGAAATGACAGCAGGAAAGCCCCGCATCGCGATTCCGGAAATTGAACAGAACCTGACGGTGGAAAATTACACAAGAGCTGTATTTGAAGCAGGGATGGAGCCCGTGGTCATCTCCTTTCAGGCAGACCAGCTTTCCGGCTACCAGAAGGAATATGTGGACTACGGGCAGTTCCATGCCGAAAATTACGACGGCCTGCTGCTGCCCGGCGGCAGAGATATCAATCCGGCCAGGTACGGCGAAACAAATACGGGCAGCCTGGGCGTTCATGATACCCTCGATGACCTGCAGCTCAGGCTGCTTGGCGATTTTACCCGCGAAGAGAAACCGGTCCTCGGGATCTGCAGGGGCATGCAGCTGATCAATGTGTTCTTCGGAGGAAGCCTGATCCAGGATCTGGAGACAGCCTTCCGGCACGCGAGAAGAAGAGAGGATCCGGACAGGGTCCACGACAGCTTTGCCGCGGAAGGAAGCTGGATCGAGGAGATATACGGCGGATACTTTTTTCACAACAGCGCGCATCATCAGGGCGTGAAACGTCTCGGGGACGGGCTGATCGTTGACAGCCGGAGTGCCGGGGACGGTGTGCCGGAAGCGCTTCATCACAGCGGGCTGCCGATCTACGGGCTGCAGTGGCATCCGGAACGGATGTGCCTTTCACTGGAGAGAGAAGATACGGTGGACGGCCTTGCGGTCTTTCAGTATTTCTGCCGGCTGTGCGGCGGAGATCCGGCCGTAAGGGCCAAAGAGGCGGCAGCGGAAATCATGGGAGATATGATGGGACTGTGAACATCAGGAAAAGTATGCTATACTTGTCCTGCTATGAAAAAAGACCATCGGACATACTTTATTTCATATACCATTCTGTTTGTGCTCATTCTGGCCGTCATCTCTTCCTGGCTGCTCCTGACGGGGCGGTCTTTTGTGCTTGGAGGAGATCCGGTTGCGCAGCATGTGCGTGCCCTGATCTACTACGGAAGATGGCTCCGTGAACTGCCCGGGTATGTCATACGTGAGCACGCGCTCCCCACATATGCGCTCTCCATCGGATACGGAAGTGATGTGATCACCACGCTGCATTTTTATGTGATCGGTGATCCGCTTAATCTGCTCTGCGCTTTTGTCCCAACAGCATATATGGCGGTTTTCTATACCGTTATGATCATAGTACGCATGTATCTTGCCGGTGCATGCTTTTCTTTCATGTGCTTTTCCTTAAGATCCGGGCAGAAGACCCGGCCGGCAGGAGTGATGGCCGGCACACTCACATATGTCTTCAGCGCCTATGTCATTTTCGGTGGCTGGCGCCATCCTTTCTTTTTAAATCCCATGATTTATTTCCCGCTGATCATTGCCGGCGCGGAGCGGATCCGCACGCAGAAGAGGCATCTTCTTTTTGCGCTGTCGGTTGCGGTCAGTGCCATGAGCAATTTCTATTTCTTCTATATGATCGTGATCGTCACGATCGTTTACGCGCTCTGGCGCTGCGTATGTGTTTACGGGAAGGATATCCGCCGCAGCGCGCAGTTTATAGCGCACCTGACAGGGGCCTCCCTTGTCGGGGCGGTCACGGCCGGAATCATCCTGGTCCCCGTGCTGTATGCGTTTGCCGGAAATCCCCGGTCCGTGGAGGGATATCTTTTTGACGCGCTCTATACTTCTGACTATTACCTGCGGTTTCCAGCCAGCCTGATCACGTTCTGGTCCGCCGGGGAATGGGGGTATGTCGGGATATCCTCCGTGGCGATGCTTGCGATCCTGGCGCTGTTTCTCAGACGCAGGAGAAGGGACCTGCAGGCGCTGTTCCTGATCGGCGTGGCAGCCCTCCTGATCCCTGCCGCCGGCTATGCCATGAACGGGTTCGCCTATGTTTCCACCCGGTGGGTATGGGCATTCGTATTCCTGTGTGCGTACATGGTCGTGCAGGGATGGGATGAACTGTTCTTTTCCTGGCGCTTATGGCAGATATCGGTTTCTATCCTGGCCGGCATCGGGCTGCTTGGCCTGTCCGGAAGCCGCGCATATGAACAGATCAGGCTGAATCTGTGGATCCAGCTGGGACTGCTTGCGGCAGCGGTTATCGCCCTCCGGGTCGCAGAACGTGCCGGAGACGATGGCCCCGGCCGGAGCGGGAAAGGCAGGTCCGCCGCAAAGGCTGCGCCGTTTGTTTTCTCGCTGATGGTCCTCGGGATCTGCTGCAATGGCCTGTTCGGCATTATCCCTGCACTGGGCGGCGTCGGCAACGGATACTATCAGTGGAACCGCGTGGCGGGAGAGACGGCAGAGATCTTTGATACGGAGTCGGCTGCGATCCGGCGCCTGGAAGGCGCGGACGGATTTTACCGGTATTCCGGCCAGGACCTGTCCGGAAACGCCTCCGTACAGGACGGTGTTCCCTCCACCCAGTTCTACTGGAGCCTGGCAAACGGATCCGTGTTCAGGTTCTTTGACAGGATGGGGCTTTGCGTCAGTTACGCAAACGCATACGCGACGCTGGACGACAGAACGATCCTGAATGAGATCGCTGCAGTCAGGGATTTCTATTCGCAGAAAGAAAAGAATGTCCCCTGGGGATATGAGTTCCTGGAGGCAGAAGAGAACCCGGAGGCGGAGAAATACCCGATCTACCGGAACAGCTATGCGCTGCCCTTCGGGATCACGTATCACCGGGTGCTCGGCGAAGAGGCTTTTGACGCGCTTGACCCCGGGGCCAGACAGGAGGTCCTGCTGACGGATGCGGTGATTCCCAATGATGACCTGGAGCGGATCGCTTCCGGCTCCGGTCTGGAGGTGACCGGGGTGACGGATGCTGATCTGACGCGCACGCTTCCGGCGTTTTCCATGGAAGCCGTTAAGGATAAGGCCGTTATAGACGGAAACACCATTACGGTACTTGAAGACGGCGCCAGGATCAGGATCCGGTTTGAGGGAACGCCGGAGAGCGAAAACTATCTGTATCTCGGCAAGATCGATTTCAGGGACGAAGACGGGACATATGCCCATATTCCGGAGAGACTGCAGTTCAAGCTGAGCGCATATGCAGGAAAGGAGAAACTGACATCCAGGACACTGACCTGGTTTACCAGAAGGGAAAAATGGTATGCGGGTCGGAATTCATTCCTGATTCCCGGCGGATATCACGGGGAAAAACTGTCATCTTTCATATTGACGCTGCCTGTTAAAGGCGTGTACACTTTTGATGAGATCTCGGTCTGCACACAGCCTCTGGGGGAAATGTATGCGAACCGGGCCGGGATGCTGAAGGAAGAGGCCCCCGGCAGTGTTGACCTGCACACAGGATCCGGCACGCTGACCTGGGCCACCGGAAAGACGGATCTTTCCGTGTCATGTTCTTCAGATGTGCTTTTGTGCCTGCAGATGGCTTACTCCAAAGGCTGGAAAGCCCGGGTTGACGGGGAGGAGGTCCCCCTGATCCGTACGGGCCTGATGTTTACAGGCCTGGCTTTAAGCGGGGGCGACCACCTCGTTTCCCTGCGCTACAGCACACCGGGGCTGGCTTTGGGGGCATGCATGACGCTTGCGGGTATGGTGATCATGATCTTCTATGCCTGCAGGAGAAAGTCCTTCAGAAAACGAACCGTAAAACGGAAATAATCACATTGAAAGGAGCTGTACAGATGACGATGGTACCGCTGGAAAAGGAACTGAAAGAGAATACATATCCCGGAAGAGGCATTGTGATCGGTGTTTCCGGGGACGGGAAATATGCGGTAACAGCCTATTTTATCATGGGCCGGAGCACGAACAGCCGGAACAGGGTGTTTGTGACCGAGGGTGAGGGCATTCGCACGCAGGCATTTGATCCGTCAAAGATGGAGGATCCGAGCCTGATCATCTATGCGCCGGTCCGTGTCAGGGAGCATGACACCATCGTGACCAACGGAGATCAGACAGATACCGTGTTTGAGGGCATGAGCATGGGCAAGACCTTTGAGGAATCTCTGCGTACACGCTGCTTCGAGCCCGACGGACCCAATTACACGCCCCGGATCTCAGGCCTTATGACGGTGAAAGACGGGAGCTTTTCCTATCAGATGTCGATTCTGAAATCGGATGAAGGAGATCCGGAGAGTCATGTCCGCAATACGTTCTCCTTTGAGAATCCGAAGCCGGGGATCGGCCGTTTCATTCACACCTATGCCCGGAATGAGGAGCCGCTGCCCAGTTTTGAGGGTGAGCCGAAAAAAGTGAGCCTGGAGGGGGATATCGATACGTTTGCCGAAAAGGTCTGGGAATCCCTGAACGAAGACAACAAGGTTTCGCTGTTTGTCAGATACATTGATATTGCGACCGGACAGTATGAGACCAGAATATTTAACAAGAATGCCTGATAAGGAGGACATGAATGAAGGAATTACAGTTGAAGTACGGATGCAATCCCAACCAGAAACCGTCCAGGATCTATATGGAAGACGGGAGCGACCTGCCGATCACGGTATTGAACGGCAAGCCCGGGTATATCAATTTTCTGGATGCCTTTAACGGCTGGCAGCTTGTAAGCGAGCTCAAGAAGGCGACCGGCCTTCCGGCAGCCACCAGCTTCAAACATGTCTCTCCCGCCGGCGCGGCGCTGGGACTGCCTCTGGACGAGACCCTCGCGAAGATATACTGGGTAGACGATCTGGGCGAGCTTTCACCGCTGGCCTGCGCGTATGCGAGAGCCAGAGGCGCCGACCGCATGTCCTCGTTCGGTGATTTTGTTTCACTGTCGGATGTGTGCGACGCGGATACGGCAAGGCTGATCAGACGCGAGGTCTCTGACGGCGTGATCGCGCCGGGGTATACGGATGAAGCGCTTGAGATCCTGAAGCAGAAGAAAAACGGCAATTACAACGTCATTCAGATCGACCCGGACTATGTTCCGCAGGAGATCGAAAAGAAACAGGTCTATGGGATCACCTTCGAACAGGGCAGAAATGAACTGGATGTGAACGGGGGCCTGCTTTCCAACATCGTGACCAGGAACAAGGACATTCCGGAAGAGAAGATGAACGACATCAAGGTCGCGCTGATCACCCTGAAGTATACGCAGTCCAACTCCGTATGCTTTGTCAAGGACGGTCAGGCAATCGGTATCGGCGCCGGCCAGCAGTCCAGGATCCACTGCACAAGGCTTGCAGGCAGCAAGGCCGACAACTGGTTCCTGCGCCAGTCGCCGCAGGTCCTTTCCCTGCCGTTTATCGACGGAATCGGCAGAGCAGACAGGGACAATACGATCGATGTCTATATTTCCGACGAATATGACGATGTGCTCAGAGACGGTGAGTGGCAGAAACGCTTTACGGTTCAGCCGCCGGTCTTCACAAGGGAAGAAAAGCGCGCATGGCTTGATCAGAACAAAGATGTGGTGCTGGGCTCGGATGCCTTCTTCCCGTTCCCGGACAATATCGAGCGCGCAAAGAAGAGCGGTGTGAAGTATATTGCCCAGCCGGGCGGCTCTGTCCGCGATGATCTGGTGATCGAGTGCTGTGACAAATATGACATGGCGATGGTGTTCACGGGAATCCGCCTCTTCCATCACTGAGCACCCGGGTGCCGGTGACCGGAAAAAGAAGTTATGTGTCAACGGTGTGTTACAGGAACCGGTTTTTTCTGAAAAGAGGTATGAGTCATGAGAAAAGCAGAAAGCGAAAATACATACAGAAAGCGATTCAACCGTCATTTCGAAGAGCTTCGCTGGCTTTACATGGAGCTGTACGACAACGGATCCATGTTTGCGGAACTGTGCGACCGCATGCGGGAATTCTTTGATGAGCGCAGTGCCGCCCTGAAAAAGCGTGACCGTGACAGAGAGCAGAATCCAGACTGGTATAAGAGCAATGACCTGATGGGGATGATGTTCTACATTGACAACTTCGCCGGAAACATGAAGGGCGTCAGGGACAAACTGGATTATATCCAGAAGTGTCATGTGAATTATATTCATCTGATGCCGTTCCTGGATACCACGGAAGGAAAGTCGGACGGAGGATATGCTGTCTCCGATTTCCGCAAGGTCCAGGAAAAACTGGGGACCATGGACGATCTGGAGGCGCTGACAGGCGCCTGCCATAAAAAGGGCATCAATGTCTGCATGGATTTTGTGATGAACCATACCTCCGAGGACCACGAGTGGGCAAAGAGGGCCAGAGCGGGCGAGGGAGAATACCAGAGCCGCTACTTCTTCTTTGACAACTGGGAACTGCCCTCGAGGTATGAGCGGACGGTGCCCCAGGTGTTTCCGACTACGGCGCCGGGCAATTTCACCTGGCTCCCGGACGCACAGCATTTTGTGATGACCAGCTTTTACCCCTACCAGTGGGACCTGAACTATCGCAACCCCCGCGTCTTCAATGAGATGATGTACAATTTCCTGTTCCTGGCGAACAAGGGAATCGATGTCATCCGCATCGACGCGGTCCCCTACATATGGAAGGAGCTGAATACCAGCTGCAGAAACCTGCCTCAGGTGCATACCATTGTCCGCATGATGCGCATGATCGGCGAGATCGTCTGCCCCGGGATCATCCTGCTCGGAGAAGTGGTGATGGAACCGGCCAAGGTGGTTCCCTATTTCGGTACGGTGGAGAAGCCGGAATGCCATATTCTCTACAACGTTACAACGATGGCAACCACGTGGCACACGGTCGCGACCAGGGACGTCCGGCTTCTGAAGCGGCAGCTTGATATCATCAGCGCGCTTCCCAAGCAGTATGTATTCCAGAACTACCTGCGCTGTCATGATGACATAGGCTGGGGCCTTGACTACGGTTTCCTCTGGGAATGCGGTATGGGAGAACGCCCCCACAAGCAGTACCTGAATGACTATTTCCAGGGATTTGCGGGCGGCAGCAACAGCCGGGGCGAGCTGTACAATTCCGATCCGGTGAGCGGAGACGCCAGATTCTGCGGAACCACAGCCTCCATGTGCGGAATAGAGAAAGCGCTGGAGGAAGGGAATGAGGAGGCGCTGGAGAGAGCGCTGCGCTTTGATGAAACGCTGCATGCCTATATGTTCATGCAGTCCGGCATTCCCGTACTCTACAGCGGAGATGAGATCGCCGCACTGAATGACTACAGCTACAAGGATGATCCGGCAAAGGCCGAGGATTCCCGGTATATTCACAGAGGCAGGCTGGACTGGAACGCTGTCGCGCTCGCTGACGATGAACATTCTGTCCCCGGACGGATGTTCAGGAGTCTGCAGCAGCTGGAAGAGATCAGGCGGACAGAGAAAGTCTTTGTCACAGAGGCGGATATGTGGACCATCGAGACATGGGATCAGGGACTTCTGTGCATCGGCCGTGCTTTCGGAGGCGACAAGCTGATCGGTATCTTTAACTTTACGGAGAACGACAGAACGGCCTGGATCAATGAGGAGGACGGGCTGTATAAGGACCTGATCTCCGGGCAGGTCAGGGAAGCTAAGGGCGTGGATATTCCGGCTTATGGCTTTATGTATCTGAAAAAATGCCCCAGGCCGCAGAAGAAGAGCGGGGAGTGACAGACCGGGAGATGACCGGGAGAGGATGAACATATGTACAGAGAACAGATTGATGCGTGGATTGACAGCAAACAGGATGAGATGATCGCGGATCTGATGAGCCTGATCCGGATCGATTCCCAGAAGGGAGAAGCAGCCCCCGGGAAACCCTTTGGGGAAGGTCCGGCGCAGGTGCTGGACGCGGCGATGGAGATGATGGCCCGGTATGGACTGAAAGTGACGGACTATGATCACTATGTCGTGACCGGGGATTATGGAACCGGTGAAAAGGAGCTGGATATCCTTGCGCATCTGGATGTGGTACCGGTCTCAAAGGACTGGACGGTGACAGAGCCGTTCGAGCCGGTGATCAGGGACGGCCGGGTATACGGACGCGGCAGCATTGATGACAAAGGGCCGGCAGTGGCAGCCCTGTATGCCATCCGTGCCGTTAAGGAGCTGGGGATACCGCTTGGCAAATCCCTTCGCCTGATCCTCGGCAGCGATGAGGAATGCGGCTCTTCCGACCTGGATCATTATTACGCGATCGAAAAGGAAGCTCCGAGCACTTTCACGCCGGATGCCAGTTTTCCGCTGATCAATCTGGAGAAGGCGCGGCTGGCGAAGAAGTTTTCGTGTGAATGTGCCGGTGAGGAGGCTCTTTCACCCAGAGTCGTTTCCTTTACGGCGGGAAGCAAGGTCAATGTGGTCCCCACAACGGCGGAAGCCGTGTTTGCCGGTCTGGATGAACAGGTCCTGCAGGAGGCCGCAAAGAAAGCCGGCTGCTGCGCCGAGGTGTCCTTCACGGTCACGGCAAAGGCGGATGGCGTGCATGTGTTCGCGAAGGGGCAGGCAGCCCATGCCTCCACACCTCAGCTCGGGCGGAATGCCATTACAGCCATGCTGGCCCTGATCGGCAGTCTGGAACTGGCGGACTGCGCTTCTGCGAGAGCCCTGAAGGGACTGGCCCGGCTGTATCCCTGCTGTGACACCTGCGGAGAAGCGCTGGGTGTAAAAATGAGCGATGAGACCTCCGGCGCCCTGACCATGAATCTCGGGATCCTCAATCTGGAGGATGGCATTCTGTGCGGAGAGTTCGACGTGAGAGCGCCGCTCTGCGCCACAGACGGGAACCTGACAGAAGTGCTGCGTGAACAGTTCGCCGGGATCGGAATGACCATGGAAGAGGGGAAGATGACGCCCGCGCATTATGTGCCTGCGGACTCGGCCCTGGTCAAGACCCTCCTGGACAGCTATGAGAAGTATTTCGGCGTCAGGGGAGAGCCGCTGGCCATCGGCGGCGGGACGTATGTCCATGATCTGGAAAGAGGCGTTGCTTTCGGCGTGGAAGTGGAGGGCATCGACAATCATATGCACGGCGACGACGAGTTCATCGACATTGATATCCTGGTCAGAAGCGCAAAGATCTTTGCAGATGCGATCGTAAATATCTGCGGATGATCCGGAGGTTCAAGCCGCCGTTGAAATCATGAAAATCACGGAAAAGAGTGCGTTCGCGCACTCTTTTTTCTTGCCAAAGCGCCGAAGATACGGTATCATATTAGCGCTGTGACACGTTATCCGAATAAAGCGGCACAGTACAACCACAGAATTCGAAGAAATGCCGTGGCGGAAGGGGCGTTGGGACGCCTGATGCCGTTGATCCCGGCAGATCTGAATGAGAAAACCTGGAGGAAAAAGGATGGAGAGGAAAGAAAGAAAAGTCAGCGTGACGCTGGCGGCAGTTGTGGCAATCCTGATATTTCTGGTGATCGCGGCGCTTGTGACGAATGCAGAGACGGTCCAGCAGACAGCCTGGGCACTGATTCCGCCGATCATTGCCATTTCGCTTGCCCTGGTCACGAAAGAAGTTTACAGTTCCCTGCTTGTCGGTATTTTGACCGGCGGACTGCTGTTTTCGGGATTTCGTTTTGAGGGAACGGTCAATCATGTTTTTAATGAAGGCTTTGTGGCGGTGCTCTCAGACGGCTACAATGTCGGTATCCTGATCTTCCTGGTCATTCTGGGCGTGATCGTACAGCTGATGAACAGAACCGGCGGCAGTGCCGCGTTCGGAAACTGGGCTGCCAACAAGATCAAGACCCGTAAAGGCGCGCAGCTGTCCACGATCCTTCTGGGCTGCCTGATCTTCATCGACGACTATTTCAACTGTCTGACGGTGGGCTCTGTTATGCGCCCGGTAACTGACAAGCATAAGGTCTCCAGGGCGAAACTGGCGTACCTGATCGACGCGACCGCTGCGCCGATCTGCATCATCGCGCCGATCTCATCCTGGGCGGCAGCTGTTTCCGGCTTTGTGGAAGGCAAGAACGGAATGACCCTTTTCCTGCAGGCCATTCCTTATAATTACTACGCGCTGTTCACGATCGTCATGATGATCCTGCTGGTCGTCATGAAAGTGGATTACGGCCCCATGTACAAGCATGAATACAATGCGGTAAACAATGATGATCTTTACACCACGCCAGACAGGCCCTACGCAAATGCCGTGGATACGGCCCAGATCGCGGGCGGAAAGGTTGCGGACATGCTGGTCCCGATCATTACGCTGGTGGTATGCTGCACAGTGGGCATGATCTGGACGGGCGGCTTCTTTGGAGGAACCGGCTTCATTGATTCCTTCGCGAATTCAGACGCTTCCGTAGGTCTGGCTGTCGGCTCCGCCTTTGCCCTGGCCATCACGATGATCTACTACCTGTTCCGCAAGGTACTGTCGTTTGAAAAAATGATGGAATGCGTACCGGAAGGCTTCAAGCAGATGGTTCCCGCGATCCTGATCCTCACCTTTGCATGGACACTGAAAGCCATGACCGACAGCCTGGGAGCCAAGGAATTTGTGGCAGCCATGATCGAAGGCAACGCAGCGGGCTTTGTCAATCTGCTCCCGTGCATCATCTTCCTGATCGCGGTGGGACTTTCCTTTGCCACCGGTACCAGCTGGGGAACGTTCGGCATTCTGATCCCGATCGTTGTCAACGCGTTTTCAGCGACGGATTACCGGATGATGATCATTGCCATGTCTGCCTGCATGGCCGGCGCGGTCTGCGGCGATCACTGCTCACCGATCTCGGATACGACCATCATGTCTTCCGCCGGTGCCCAGTGCAACCACCTGAATCATGTTTCCACACAGCTTCCGTACGCGCTGACCTGTGCGGGTGTGGCGGCTGTCACATATATTATCGCGGGCTTTACCAGGAATGCGATCATCTCATTCATTCTTGGACTTGTCATCCTCGGTATGGTTATGTATGTGCTTAAGACCCGCACCATGAGGATCGCGTCTGCTGAGAATGACAAATCTGCCGTATAATGCACCCGGATCTTTGAATACTGCGGAGATAATGGAATGAAAAAAACGGGAGAACTTGCCAGACTCTTCGATATTGACCGGACAACATTGAATTACTATGTGAAGAAGGGGCTGATCCAGCCTGACAAGGGGGAAAACCAGTATCACTCCTATTCGTTTTCGGACAGTATGGCGCTGGCATATATCAGATACTATCGCGGACTGGGATTTACCAGTGAGGAAGTGATGCGGCTTCTCTGCGAGGATGATCAGAATGACAGACTGGCAGCCTTCAGGAGAAAACAGGAGGAGACTGCGAGAAAGATCACGGGTCTCCGTTTCAGACAGGCCGTTATGAAGAGCCTGGAGCATATCCTCGTATTCATGGCCGGTGAAAAAAACAGGCCCAAACGGATCCTTTCGGTTCCCTACTATTTCATCAAAAAGGAAGAGCTGGAGAAGGATCCCAACTGGCTGGAACTGTACCGGCAGATTCCGGTACATGAATTTCTGGCAAGATTCAACCCGGAGACCGGACTGGTCGAACTGCCTGATTTCTTCACGAACGCCGGCATTTCCATAGAAGAAGGCTGGCTGCAGGAATTCTCCAGAACGGCCCCTGAAAACAGTGTGTATCATCCGGCACAGGAGAAGTATGTCGTTTCCTGGTTCATTTCCGCAAAGCATCCGGAAAGGGAACTGTCTGAGAAAGTAAGCGCCTTTTTCCGGAATACGCCCGGAAACGAGAAGGTCCGGGAGGAGTTCGTGCTCTATCTGATTCCGTCCGGGTACAAGAGTGAGAACAGCGGTTTCGATACGATCTGTTATTTTGAAATCGAGACTTGACTGATGAACTGTTCATCATGTTATTCTGCCCATACACATGGTTTTGTGCAATTTTCCATGTGCCTCTAATGCCCCGCGGGTTTCAGTGCCTCTGTCCCGCGGGGTATTTTTCGTGGATTGACGTATCTTTTTGAATCATATACACTGTGTTGGTGAAAATATCAGCCTTCATAAACGTCGCGGCAGAAAGCCGGGATGTTTATGATGTTCAGGAGGAACCCATGAGCAGCCATATTTCGGAAAATATACAGGAAGCCATCTGCGATGTCATACGGGACTACAGGCAGGACCGTCCGATCGACAGTCTGAATGCCCTTTCGGAGCCGGACAAGGGCATCATCACAAGCGTGACGGATCAGCTCTTTTCCGTGATCTTCCCGGGATATTTCAGAGACAGGACCTACAAATATTTTCAGATCCGGAATAATCTGACCATCAATATCGAGGATATCGCCTATCATCTGAACAAGCAGATCGGAAACTGCCTGAAGCGGGAACAGCTCAAGAAGAACTTTAATGACCATGTTCCGGTTCAGGGCGAAGCCGATGAACTGTTAAGTCCGCAGGAATGCGCGCAGATCGAGGAACGGTCGCAGTATGTGACCATCGAATTCCTCCGCCGCATACCGAGAATCCGGGAATACCTGGATACGGATCTGGAGGCTTTCTATGACGGAGACCCTGCAGCGGAGAACCGGGATGAGATCATCCTGTGCTATCCCGGTTTCTATGCCATTACCGTTTTCAGGATGGCACACGAGCTGTACCGCCTGAACGTGCCCATGCTGCCCCGCATTATGACAGAGCATGCCCATACCCAGACCGGGATCGACATTAACCCCGGCGCGACCATCGGAAAGTATTTCTTCATTGACCACGGAACGGGAATCGTGATCGGAGAGACGACCGTGATCGGGGAGCATGTCAAGATTTACCAGGGTGTTACGCTGGGAGCTCTTTCCACAAGGGGCGGCAGAAAACTGCAGAACAAAAAGCGTCACCCGACGATCGAAGACAATGTGACCATCTATTCCGGAGCCTCCATTCTGGGCGGCGAGACGGTGATCGGGAAGAATTCCATCATCGGCGGCAACGTGTTCATCACGGATTCGATCGCCGAGGATACCCGTGTCAGCGTCAAGAACCAGGAACTGCGCTATGACAGCGGCAGCAACAGAATGACAACTGTTGACAAGGAAAACTCGGATATCTGGTACTATATCATCTGATCATATGCTCGATCTTGTTCTATACCTGTTTATCTATTCATTTGCCGGCTGGTGCATCGAGGTGGCAGTGATTGCCCTCGCAGAGCACCGCTTTGCGAACAGAGGCGTCCTGAATCTGCCTCTGTGCCTTTCCTATGGGATCATTATGGTCCTGCTGATCATCATGACCCGGGAAAGAACGAATCACGGATTCATCATGTTCGGCATATGCCTGGTGGTCATTTCCGCGACGGAGTTCCTGGCCGGATATCTGGCGAAAAGGCTGTTTCACCGACAGCTCTGGGATTATATGAACCTGTCCCTGTTCGGCGGGCAGTGGGAGAATCTGGTCGTATCCCTGCTGCTGTCATTCTGCTTTTTTACCTTTCTGAAGATCATTCACCCCTTTGTTTTCGCGCTCATCCATCTGATTCCCAGGGCACTGCGGCACAGCATCAGCATCGGTCTGATGATCGTACTGGTACTGGACCTGATCACAGTCATCCCTGCTTTTCTGGAGACGAAGAACCGGATCGGGACTTTTATCTACAGCCGGATCCGGAAGCGCCTGGACAGGGCCTATCCCGGAAGCGTCCCGCTGCAGGAAACGGACGGCCCGGCGGAAGCGGAGGAGAGCGGCCGGAAGGGAGTCTTTGCTTCGGGCATCTGTTTTGACAAGCTGGTCTGGGTGTTCATGCTGTTCGGCATCGCCGGAAACCTGATCGAGACCCTTGTGGTGCGTTACCAGACCGGAATCTGGATGCGCAGGGCGTCCCTGCTCTTTACGCCTGTCAGCATCGTCTGGGGATTTGGCGGCGTCCTGTTCATGATCATGCTTTCCCATATGGCGCTCAGGGAGGACCGCTACGTTTTCGTCGGAGGATTTCTGCTGGGGGGCGCCTTTGAGTATATGTGCAGCGTGATCACGGAAACGTTTCTCGGGACAAAATTCTGGGACTACAGCGGCATGCCGTTCAACTTTAACGGACGGACAAATCTGCTGTTCTGTTTTCTGTGGGGATTTGTGGCCATGCTCTGGCTGAAGGTGGTCTACCCGAAAGTCAGCGGCCAGATCGAGAAAATCCCTGTTGTGATCGGGAAAGCCGTAACGATCGT
>JAGCAV010000380.1 GCA_017652545.1 Lachnospiraceae bacterium | reverse complement strand
TCCACGGCTTTCACATTTCCGATGGTGCGTTTGAAAAAGCTTGACCGGATCGGAAAGTACTTGACCAGATTCCTGACTTCCAGAATCGGTCTTTCCGTTTCCCTGCTGAACGTATCGGTTTTTGTCTGTGTCATTGTTTTCACATCACTCATCTTCCGCACCTCCTACAGCAGTGTCTGTACATCCACAGACCGCGGATAGCCCAGCACTTCGCCCTCGTCAAAGTGCCTGTAACAGGAGACGACATGGGTATCGCTTATGCGGATCTCCGGCGGATACTCACCTTTGCAGTGACTGCACTGCATCTCGCAGCGGTCCCGGAAATAGCAGTAATCCGGCATTGCGACCGGATTTGGAACGCTTCCGGGAATGTTGTACAGTTCATCCACCTTCTGTCCCACGACCGGTTTGGATTTCATCAGGCCGATCGTATACGGATGCGCCGGATGATGGAAAATGTCATCTGCCGTACCCTTTTCCACCACGCGGCCGGCATACATGACGACCACATAGTCAGCCATGCCCGCCACAACGCCCAGGTCATGCGTGATGAGCATGATGGAGGAACTCAGCTTGTCCTTCAGGTTCTGCAGCAGATCCAGGATCTGTGCCTGAATGGTCACGTCAAGGGCGGTTGTCGGCTCGTCCGCAATGATCAGGGAGGGAGAACAGGCAAGCGCGATCGCAATACAGATGCGCTGGCGCATACCGCCTGAGAGTTCGTGCGGATACATGCTGTACACACCTTCCCTGTTGGCGATTCCCACAAGAGAGAGCATCTCCAGTGTACGGGCTTTCACATCCTCCTCACTCATCTCGGGATTGTGTAGTTCTATGACCTCGTTGATCTGTTCCCCGATCCTGAACACGGGATTCAGCGCGGTCATGGGTTCCTGGAAGATCATGGAGATGCTGTTGCCGCGAATGGTCTCCATCACGGAGTTTGGCGTGTTCACAATGTTGTAGGCTGTGCCGTCGCCCTTGTTGAAACGGATCTGTCCGCCCACAGTCTGTCCGCTTGGCCGCTGCAGAAGCTGCATCAAAGACAGGCTGGTCACGGACTTGCCGCACCCGGACTCACCCACAATGCCCACAGTGGAGCAGCGGGGAACATTGAAGTTGACACCGTCAACAGCTTTGACCGTTCCTACATCAGAGAAGAAATATGTACAGACATTGTCGAATTCCACGATATTGTTGTCATCCTTCATCTTCGTGGTATAGAGTGAAGGATCTTTGCTGGCATCCGCCCTCTCCTTCTCCAGCTTTCTGGTCACTTTCCGGTTGAAGCGGGTGATCCGTCTCGATTCCTTTCCGGAGATATATGATGATTTTTTCTGTTCAGCCATCTTTTCTTTACCTCCTTATCGTTTCGATTTCGGATCATAAGCGTCGCGCAGACCGTCACCCACGAAGTTGAACGCAATGACCGTAAAGCAGATCAGCAGTCCGACCGGAATCCAGATGAATGCGTAATGCGCCATGGCCGATGCTGAAGACACCGAGTTGATGATGGTTCCCCAGGTTGCCAGGGGATGCTTGACACCAAGGCCGAGGAATGACAGCGTCGATTCCGTCAGGATGACACCGCCGAGGCCCATGGTCGCGATCACGATCAGCTGGGGCATGACATTGGGGATCAGATGCTTGAAAATGCGATCCTTGATCCGGATGCCTGTTGCTTCCGTAGCTACCATGAATTCCTGTTCACGCAGGGAAAGAATCTGCCCGCGCACCATCCTGGCCACACTGGCCCAGCCCATCAGGCCGAGCGCCGCCATCATCACCATCAGCCGGATGTAGGTATCCAGACGGATCGCGTCCATCATGGCGCCGAGGATGATCATGATCGGCAGGGAAGGCAGGCAGTAGAAGATATCCACCAGCCTCATGATCAGGTTGTCCACCCAGCCGCCGAAATAGCCGGCCAGGCCGCCCATGATCACGCCCAGGATGATCTCGATCAGCACAACGATGAAGCCGACCATCAGCGAGATACGGCCGCCGTACATCACGCGGGCCAGCACATCAAATCCATCGCCGTCGGTTCCGAGGACATGCTTTATTGACGGAGGCGCGAACATATCGATCACATAATTGATCTGATCGCAGTTGATGACATACTCACCTTCCAGACGCTGGGTGATCTTCATCTCCGTCTCGTTAAGGATATACTGGCCGTCCTCACCCACACTGTATGAGCCATCCGCCTCCTGCATCGGAATCTGCGCCGTTACGGTGCCGGTTTTTTCTCCTTTTTCGAGCATATCCTCGATCTTTTCTGCCAGTACACTCTTCAGATCGTAGGCCATGGTATCTTCACCGGAATAGCGCCGGATCGAGAACAGTCCGAACTCGGCATACTCGTTTCCGGATGAATCCAGCACCGTCAGGCCTGTATCATCCTCCCGGACCGTCCACGAGCTGCCGTCAGCTTCAAACGATCCGTCTTCAGCCATCCCGCTGCCGTCATCGTCTGCCGCTTCCACGGCTGCCATGAGCGCTGCCGAACGAAGATCGTCGGGGACCTTCACGCCGGTTTCAAAGGTATCGAGCGTATAATTGGTATATACCTTGGCGGCAGAAGCGTCGCCTGTCCTGACCACATCCTGTGACGAGCCGTTTTTGCTGAGTGCATATGTATCTCCTTCATATACGAAGGTCATTTCGCCTGCGTCCGCAGCTTCCTGCAGCGCTTCCTCAAAGCCGGCGTCCAGGGCTTCGCCCGTATACACGATTCCATCCTGTTCGGTGAAGATATCGTACGTTTTCGGCTTGTCACCCTTTTCAAAGGTATATGTCTGTCCGTCCACCTCAAATGAACCGGATGTGCCCTTGATCTTTGCAGCCTCCTCGGCAAGCCCGGGGATCTCATCTCCCTCAGGTGTGAAGGTCTTGCCGACCATCACATAGGTACCCACTTTCACGCTGTTTGCACCGATGGTACAGACAGGCTCTGTCTCCTGAACCGACAGGGTATAGATCCCGGGCAGTTCTCTCCTGATCAGGTAGTTTCCCTCACTGCCGTTTACGATCATTTCCGACTGATCTTCAGAAATCATCTTCTTGATGTTGCTGTTCATCGCATTGACCACAGTCCGCTCGACCTGCAGGGAGTCATCTGTGTCATAGCCATTGTAGGCAGTGTTCTCCTTGGCAAGGGCATAGTTTACGTTCTGTGCCTGATATGTATAAAAGATCCTTTTCTGGCCGTAAGGATAGAACAACGGTCCCACAAATGAGAACAGGAACAGCACGATCAGTGTCACGGATCCGAAAACAGCAAGGCGGTTGCGGATGAATCGCTTGAAGACCTGTCTTCCCGGTGAGAGGACCTTGACACGGCTGACATCGCCCAGGTCCAGTTCCTTCTCCCTGTCTCCGGCAGGCTTTTTGTTTTTCTCTCTGTCTTTTAAGACCTGGTTCAGATCATAAGTTGCCATACGTTTTCGCCCCCCTTCTCAGCTTAACCGCACACGGGGATCAACGAGCCCGTACAGCAGGTCAGAGATCAGATTTCCGAGGAGCGTCAGAATGGAAATGAACGCCAGATAGAACATGATAAAGGGAATGTCTCCCTGGGTCATGGATGTGTAGGATGCGTATCCGATACCGCGTATGGCGAACAGTGTTTCCGTAATCAGCGCGCCGGCAAACAGGGACGGAAGGGAACCGCCCAGGGTGGTCACCAGCGGGATCAGTGTATTCCGGAAAGCGTGATGATTGATGACCTTCTTCTCCGGAACGCCCTTCGCACGGGCCGTCCGGATATAATCGGCATTCAGGACCTCAAGCATGTTGGTCCTGGTATAACGCATCAGGCTACCGATGCTGATAATGGTCAGTGTTATCGACGGGAGCACAAAGTGCTTTGCCACATCGAGGAATTTCCCAAAGGATGACAGGTTCATGTAATTGCGGCCCTGCATGCCGCTTAAGTCAAACCAGCCCAGCTTGACGGAAAAAATATACTTCAGAATCGTAGCCAGGAAAAAGGTCGGCATGGATATGCAGACCATCGACACGACGGTGGTGAAGTAGTCTGTAAAACTGTATTGTTTCTTTGCCGCGGTGATCCCGAGCGGGATCGCGATCAGAATCTCAAGAATAAAAGAGACAAGACCGAGGATAAATGAATACCAGACGGTATTGTGGAATTCCTGGGTGACCGGGATGGTCCAGGACCAGGAATCTCCCCAGTTTCCGGTCAGGGCACTCTTGAGCCAGGTCAGATAACCTCCCACGACACCCTTGTTCATTCCATACTGGGCATTCAGATCCGCCAGCCACTGCGCATAACTCTTAGTGGCGCCCGGGCGTGATGCCAGTTCCCTGGCCTTGGTTTCGATGTATCCTGACGGCATGTTGTACATCAGCACATAGATGAGAAACATGACG
>JAGCAV010000379.1 GCA_017652545.1 Lachnospiraceae bacterium | reverse complement strand
TGCCGCACCCTGTTTGAAGGCATCATTGACATTCCGGCCGAGAACTTTATCGGTATGGATGTGGCCCTTGAGGCAACAGGCCAGAACGGGACAGATGGCCTTGACTATGTCTTCCAGGCGGATGATGAGATCGTCCGTACGGACAGACTTGTGATCAAGAACCTGAAAATGAACAAGGTTTCCCTGATCGCCAGGGAGATCGGACACCAGCCGGTCCTGTCCTTCGGAAATTCCAGCGGCGATGTCAGCATGCACAATTATACCATCAGCCATAATCCGTACCGCAGCGAGGCGTTCATGCTGATCGCCGATGACGAGGAACGTGATTACGGCAATACGGAAAAGACACGGGAACTCGGAAAGAAATGGGAAGAGAGCGGATACAATGTTATCTCCATGAAAGATGATTTCCGCACGATCTACGGGGATGATGTCGTCAAGACCGGAAGCTTCCGCTGGGCGGAGGAACTCAAAGACGATGAACCGGAGCAGGAAGAAGAGGGTGACATCCAGTATGTCCTCTATCTGGGCACGAATGACAAGGATACCAACGAACCCATCTTCACGCCTGAGGAGGCAAAGGAAAAGGCAAAAGAGATCCTGATCAGTCAGTTCGGCGGATATACCATTCAGGAAGCGAACGGCGGCTGGATCGATGATACCGGGAAAGAGTACCAGGAATATACGCTGGTCATCTACCTGAGTGATACGACCCCGGATAAAGTCCATGAAGCCTGTGATGAACTGATCGAAGTGTTTGACCAGAGTTCGATCCTGATCCAGGCGAACAGAACGCAGACAGAGTTCTACAGCGGAGAGTGAGTGTGAAAGGTTTCTGACAGGTGTCAGAGAAGACTGGAAAGAATCGAATGAAGATGTATGCAAAGAAGAACAGGTTGTGTCTTTTACTGTTATGGATATGTCTGACTGCAGCCATGTCTGCCCCTGCGTGGGCAGACATGTTTCCGCCTCAGGGGATATATGAGATCCGCAGCGCTACGGACCAGGGCTTTGTCGTGGACGCGAAGCACTGTACTCAGCAGGAAAAGGCGTTTTCCGAGCTCCAGATGTACCGGCCTGTGCAGGTAAAGCAGCAGGAATTTTATCTGGAGTTTGTTTCCGCGCACAGCTGCAGGATCGTGAACCTGGAATCGGGCCTGTATCTGAGCGAGACGGATGTGAGCCAGGCCGCGGGGGGAGCCCCGGGAGAAAATACCGGATCCGTACGGCTGGAGGAAAAGGCGGAAGCTGCAGGCAGCAGCCGGAAGGATCATCAGTTCTGGAATCTTGTGTCAAGACCGGACGGGTCCTATCTGATCTGTTCGGCAAGCGGCCTGTACCTGAGCCTGGACGGAGAGAGGCCCTTTAACGGCACAGAGCTGAGACTTTTACCCTTTACGGGCGGGGATGAGCAGAAATGGGTGCTCACATCAGCGCCTGTCTATGCAGCCGGCGAAGCGGATACCGATTTTGTCAATCCGTATCTTGAAGACGGCCCCCTGCAGGATGTGCAGGTCTCGATTCGTTTCAGGGATGCAGTCGAGACACTGGATGCATCCACCCTGGCATCATGGATGACATCCACGGATGACCATACATTGACCTTTGATGAGGAAAAGGTAAGGTCATATGTCTCAGGCCTGGCGGAGAAATACAATACTGTCGGTAAGCCGCGCAGGTTTGTGACAAGCTATAAAGTACCCATCACTCTTTACAAAGGGAACTACGGCTGGAAGCTTGATGAAGACGGGACTGTACGGATGCTGCGGGAAGCGGTCAGCAAGCCAGGCAGACGCACGATCGTACCCGGGTGGTCCCAGGAGGGCTGGGATTACAACGGGATCAACACCGATATCGGCGACAGCTATGTGGAGGTGGATCTGAATGCGCAGAAGGTCTGGCTGTACCAGAACGGAAGACAGATTCTCGAAACCGGCTGTGTGAGCGGTACGCTGGGGACCGAGCGCGAAACGCCCGGCGGTGTCTATTACGTTTTTTATAAGCAGTCACCTGCCGTTCTGAACGGACCGGATTACAGTTCACCGGTCAATTTCTGGATGCCTTTCAACGGCGGGGTCGGACTGCATGATGCCCCATGGCGCGGCACCTTCGGCGGTGAGATCTACAAGACGGACGGATCGCACGGCTGCATCAACCTGCCATACGATGCGGCGGAAACGATGTATAAGACGGTGACGATCGGATATCCGGTCGTGTGTTATCACTGAGGAATTTGTATGAAGCATTCGATTGCCAGACAGATATCTGCTGTTTTTATCGGCCTGATGCTG
The DNA here is from genome assembly GCA_017652545.1 of Lachnospiraceae bacterium. The sequence continues at coordinate 2,122 of JAGCAV010000379.1, read as the reverse complement.
CTGGTGCTGGCAGCCAACATGCTGGCCAACGGTTTTTTCCTGGAGCGGTTCTATCTTGTGAAGCTTCAGAAAACGCTGGTTCATGCCTATGAACTGCTGGACGAACACATCTCCGGGGAGGGAATGGATACAAGCTACTTTTCCGGTGAGTTTTCCAAGATCACGACTGCGAACAACCTGAGCCTTGTCGTCGTCAATCAGGATTATGAGATCCTTCTGAGCACAAGGGATGGCAACAGTGAGATCATGGCGGCCAGAATCTGGGGATATGAAGTCGGGGCCGATCAGCCGTATGCCAGGGTGCTGAAGAAGACATCCCAATACACGATCCAGCAGATGGAAGAGACAAAACAGAACATGAGCTTTCTGGAAATGTGGGGTGAGCTGACAAGCGGTTATTACTTCATGATGCGTATTCCCATGCAGTCAATTTCCGCCAATGTGAAGATCTCCAATGAATTCATGCTGGGCTTCAGCATCGTGGCGGTTGTGGTCAGCATTCTGCTGATCATGTGGCTCTCAAAAAGGATCACCAGCCCCATCAGAGAGCTGACAGGCCTGTCCGAACGGATGGCAAACCTTGATTTTGATGTCAGGTATACCAGCGGAGGCAAGAATGAGATCGGTCAGCTGGGTGATCATTTTAACCGTATGTCGGAAAAACTCGAGCAGACGATCTCCGAGCTTAAGTCTGCCAATAACGAGCTGCAGAGGGATATCGAACACAAGACGCAGATCGATGACATGCGCAAGGAATTTCTTTCAAATGTTTCCCATGAGCTCAAGACGCCCCTTGCCCTGATCCAGGGATATGCGGAGGGCCTGAAGGAGTGCATCAATGATGATGAGCAGAGCAGGGAGTTCTACTGTGATGTGATCATGGATGAAGCCTCCAAGATGAATACCATGGTGAAAAAGCTCCTGACGCTGAACGAGCTGGAATTCGGCGGAGAACAGGCCAGGATGGAACGCTTTGACATCGCGCAGCTGATCAGCGGAAAGCTGGCCTCCATCCAGATCCTTGCGGATCAGAAGGAAGCGGAGATGTCCTATGAAGGGGTTGCGCCGCTGCAGGTATGGGGGGATGAACTGCGGGTGGAGGAGGTCCTGACCAATTACCTGAGCAATGCCCTCAATCATGTGGAGCCTCTGCCTGAAACGGAATCGGAGCCTGAAAGAAGCGCAAGGATCGTGGTATCCTCCCGAAAGACGGACGGCAGGGTGCGCATCAGCGTATTTAATACAGGAAAACCTGTGCCGGAAGAGGATCTGGACAGGATCTGGGACAAGTTTTATAAGGTTGACAAGGCAAGGACCCGGGAATACGGCGGCAGCGGTGTCGGTCTCTCGATCGTCAGGGCGATCATGGATTCGATGAACGGCGGATACGGTGTGGAAAACACGGATGACGGCGTGATCTTCTGGTTCGAACTTGAAGAAGCATAGGAGAGAGTGGAGTTTGGAGAGTTGAGAGTGGAGTTCCAGGAGAGTGAAGTTTGGAGAGTGGAGCTTCAGAAGAGAGTGGAGTTTGAAGAGTGGAGAGTGGAATTTCAGGAAATAACTCAACTCTTCACTCTTCACTCTCCACTCTAAAAAGCGGTATATCAGATGAGTAAATTAAACGTTCTGAAAAAGATCCGTGACCGGTACCAGACCTTTGGCCCCCGTCAGAAAATGCTTGCGGATTATATTCTGTCGCACAGCGATGAGGCGGCTTTTATGACAGCAGGTGCGCTGGGAGAAGCTGCCGGGGTGAGCGAGGCTACAGTGCTGCGCTTTGCCGCCTCTTGCGGAGAAGAGGGGGAAGGCTATACAGGTTTCCAGGAACAGCTGCGGGAAGAGATCTTGAGCCGCGTCAGTGTGACAAGGCGCATGGAGCAGACATACGCGGACGTGGACCGCTCAAAACTGCTGGATGAAGTGCTGGAGACGGATATGCTGCTGTTTGCCAGGACCAGGCAGATGATCAGTGAGAAAGCTTTTCAGCTGGCGCTGGATCTGCTTGAGAGCGCGCGGGACATCTATATCGTCGGCCTGAGGGGCAGCGCGCCGCTGGCTCAGTACCTGTATTTTCAGCTGCGTCTGATCTTTAATCATGTGATCCTTGTCTCTTCCAGCAGTG
>JAGCAV010000378.1 GCA_017652545.1 Lachnospiraceae bacterium | reverse complement strand
TGGATGATCACACTCTCGCTCATCTTCACCACCGGCGCGATGTACTTCGCGCTGACGACCTCGCAATCCATGGCCATCAGCTGCCTGACCGGTTCCGTGATCGTCGGTGTCTTGTCAATCACAGGAATCCCTCCTTCACGGCCTTCCACCGGCAGCCGTCGCAGGCGCCCAGATACGACTCGTGGTAGTTTCCGCACTTCAGGCACAGCTCGTTCACGCAGTCCCGCAGCTCCGCTTTGATGCAATCCCTGTCAGCCTGCAGTTTCGCAATCTCGATCCCCATGTCGATCTCGCGCTGCTTGATGTCTTCCAGCACCTTGTCGAACTCGCGCATTGTTTACACCCCTTCCTCAGCGGCCTTCTCCGCATCGATGCGCTTCCAGTAGTCCTTTTCGCTGCCGTCCGGCCTGATCAGCCAGTAGCTCGTGTGGAACCAGTAACCGACACCGTTCGCGTGCGGGATCCGCACCTTCCGGCTCTCGATCCTGTTTGGGTTCCCTGGCTTCTCGTAGGTGATCGTCTTCTCGCCGTTGGCCTTGATCGTCTTAGCGACCTGCTTCCAGTTACTCATGTTTTTCACTTCCTTTCTTCGCTTAAAGCGAGCGCTTGCCGCAAAAAATAAAGTCGGCGGGGTACTGGTACAGTTTGCAGATTTCCAGGAACTTCTCGTAGCTCGGAACTGTCTTGCCTTTCTCCCAGCTCCTGAGTGTTTCAGGCGTAACGTGGAGTTTTAAGGCGGCCAGATCCTGCTGGTATCCAGCGTTCACGCGAGCGGCTGCCAGGGAAATCTTCGGCGGGTAGTTGCCCTCCATCTTGTGTTTCACCTCCTTTTCTGTTGTCCGGAACCACTATCAGTATACTCGCTTAAAACGAGTTGTCAAGCATAAAGCGAAATATTTTTTTCTAAATGCTTGAAAATCTCGCTTTTTAAGCATATACTAAGGTTCCAAGGAGGAAGTGAATATGCCGGATATCATTAAAGAAATCTTCATCAAAAACCTTCGTTACCTGATGGAAGCCAAGGGAGTCACCCAGGCGGATATCTGCCGGGAGCTCGGAGTCTCTTCCGCGACCGTCTCGGACTGGTGCAATGGGAAGAAGTTCCCGCGCACGGACAAGCTCCAGCGCATCGCCGAACTGCTGAACGTCCGGCCGTCGGCGCTCACCAGTGAAACGGGCCTTCAGGATTATGAAGACCAGCAGCGGCTGGAGGCTCTTCACCAGGATCCGCGCCTCTGCCTCCTGTTCGACCGCACCCGGAAGATGTCCCCCGCGGACGTGGACTTCATGCTTCAGTTCACTGACCGCATCCTGAAGGAACGTGACGGCGAATGATGAAAAAAACTGACATCACCTCCGGTAAGATACCATCGGAGGTGATGCCAATGCGTGACTACCGCGTGACCCTTGCCAACCTGCCGACCAGCGTCCGCGGCTTCGTCTTCCTGGAAGAGGACGGAGTCCCGCGGATCGTCCTGAACGCGAACCTCACACGGGAGCAGAACCGCAAAACATACGACCATGAGTGCGGCCATATCGACCGCGGCGAACTGAACGACCCGGACTACAATGAATACGGAGGCGAAGCGAAATGACACTGTCCATCATGAAGAGACTGATCACCATCATCCTGATCCTGGCCATGATCATGCCGGCAGCTGTATGTGCAGAAGAACAGGATCCGATTATCGGAACGTGGTACATCAATTTCCGGATTAAAGGATCTCCTATGGAATCTGATTTATCAGAGTTTGATACTTCAATAATGCTTATCACGTTTTCAGAAACTGGTTCAATTTATCTAATCGAGCTTGACTATTCCGGTTCAAAACTCACAAACAATGGATTAAACACAATAGGAAAATGGGAAAAGACGGGAACCGGATACGAATTAAGTATTATTTCTGTTGGCATTTCTAACGCTGTCATACAGGATGGTATGCTGAATGCTGCGATCTATAACACTGGGATATATATGAAGTATAGAAGGCTTGAAGAGTTTAACTTTTATACTGAAATGTATAGGAAGTGAATCTATGAACTGCGCAAAATGCAAGCGATCTTTCCAGGATGACGCCGTCTTCTGCCCTTATTGTGGAAAAAAGCAGGCAGTTCTTCCAAGAAAGACACGCGCCAAGTCCCGCGGCAACGGCACCGGGTGCGCCTATTACTCAGCAAAATACCGCTACTGGGTCGCCCAGACCATCGTGGACTGGCGGGAGCCTGAAGACAGGACGAAGCGGCTGATCCCCGTCAAGAAGACGAAGGGCGGATTCAAACGCCGGGAGGACGCGCTGGCATACTGCCAGCAGCTGAAGGATCAGGGACCGGATCCGTCCAAGCTGACGCTGAAGGAGATCTTCGACCAGTGGGAAGACTGGTACGCTCCCCGGATCGATGCGTCGACAATGGCGGGATACCG
>JAGCAV010000377.1 GCA_017652545.1 Lachnospiraceae bacterium | reverse complement strand
GGCGTTACGGAATATCTTCTCAAGCCGATCGCCTACGGAGAGTTTCTGCAGGCACTGGAGAATGTTGAGGAGCAGCTGGCCAGGGACCGGCAGGAGAAACCGCGTCAGGCAGGAACACTGGAGGAAGTGCTTCACAGCCTGATCTCCGGACGGTCAAAGCCGGACGCGGCGCTTCTGGATTATCTTGCGCGTCAATACGGTGTGGAGCCGGAGTCTCCCCTGTGCATTCTGTGTGTGTATACCGGCGAGACAGGAGAGGACAGGAACGAAAAAGTACGGCGGTTTTTCAGGCATATGCTGTCCTGCTATCCCGGTATTTCCTTCGTGATCCCTGAGCAGGAGATCCGCGGCTGCATGGTGGGCGTCGTGTATGGTGTGGAGGATGCATCTGACCTGGAGCGGTGGCTGCAGATGCAGATTTTGGAGGGCACACCACAGCAGATCGCTGTGGGATGGACACAGGCCGGCGGGCCTGAAGACCTGTATGAGAGCTTTTTGAAACTCTTCCCATACCTGGAGTGGAATATCTCACTGGATGACGGGGTCATCATTTTCTATCCGAAGATCACCCGGATCCAGACGACATCCTGTGTGTACCCGATCGAGCTGGAGACGCAGATCCGGATGGCTGTCTGCGCGGATGAGATGCCAAGGGTACGGGATCTGCTGAAGCGCTTTCAGAATTCTTTCCGGGACGGGAAGGTCTATGCGCCGAAGGAGATCAAGGAAAGCTATGTCCGTTTTCTCTGGGCTGTGATCGGTATGGCGAAGGAGATCGGCAGACTGGACACCGGAAAGCTTGACCAGCAGGAACTGCTCAGCAGAATCATGAACGCGAAGCGGCGCTGCGACCTGGCGGAGGCAGCGGAAATGCTCCTTTCACATATCAGGGCAGAAAATGAGGATGAGAGCATCACGCACCTGACCGTGAAGCGTGTACAGAGCATGATTCATGAATTCTATCAGACCGGGATCACTTTGGAAGAGATCGGAAACCGGCTGAACATGACACCGGAATATCTTGGCACTCTGTTCCACAGGGAGATGGGGGTTACGTTCAGTACATATCTGAAGAATTACAGAATCTCCAGAGCCAAGGAGCTTCTGTGCGGGACAAGCCTGAAGCTTTATGAGATCGCGGAGCAGAGCGGGTATGCGGATCCAAAATACTTCAGCAAGGTCTTCAAGGAGGTGACCGGCCTGCTGCCGACGAATTACCGGAAAACCCATCGGTAAGAGGAAAAACAGTTTAGAATTGTCCCCCCTTTTCAAGACTTCTCTTCTCAACAGCGGCAAAGACCTGTCTTATAATCTTTGGCAGAAGGAACAGATCAGGCAGACTGCAGGGCAGCCGGGCCCGTGCAGACATCAGAAGGGAGGCATATCATGGACAGGATCAAACGGTTTTTCCGGTATGACAATATCGGGCTGCTGTTTGCGCTGCCGGCATTCATCTACATGCTGGTCTTTGTGGGATACCCGATCATCAGCAACATCATTCTCAGCCTGCAGGATGTGACGGTTGCAAATCTGTCGCGCGGCACAAAGCATTTTATCGGTCTGAAAAACTATGTGAAACTGTTTCACGATGATGTATTTCTGCGGGCGCTGAAGAACACGCTGGTGTTTACGATATCATGTCTGGTGTTTCAGTTCCTGATCGGATTCGCGCTGGCAGTCCTGTTCAACAAGAATTTTTCGGTCGCGAAGCCGGTGAGGGGTCTGCTGATGATCCCCTGGATGATTCCCATGACGGTGACGGCGCTGATCTTCAAGCTGATGTTCGCGACGGATATCGGCGTGGTCAATTATTTTCTGCGTTCCGCCGGCCTCATCTCAAAGAATATAGAATGGCTCACCAGTTCCCGGACGGCGATGCTGGTGGTGATCATGGCGAACGTCTGGATCGGCATCCCGTTCAATACGATCCTGATCTCCACCGGCCTGACGACCATTCCGCAGGACCTGTATGAAAGCGCGGCCATCGACGGGGCAAACGGAAGGCAGGCGTTCTTCCGCATTACGGTCCCGCTCCTGCGCCACACGATCGAGTCGGTCCTTGTGCTGGGCTTCATCTATACCTTTAAGGTGTACGATCTGGTCTATGTCATGACAAGCGGAGGACCGGTGAATTCGACGCATCTTCTGTCCACTTACTCCTATAAACAGTCGTTTGAACTGTTCAATTACAGTGTGGGGTCTGCCGTGGCAAATATGCTGCTGGTCATTCTCCTTATGGTCGGCATTCTGTATCTGCGGATCACCATGAGAGGGGAGGAAGAGTGATGGGCGAAGAGAAAAAACTGACCGGAAGAAAAAACGTGCTGCTGTGCATTGCGGCGCTGCTGATCCTGGCGGTCCTGATGTTCCCGCTGTTCTGGACACTGATCACCTCCCTGAAAACGGAGAAGGAGATCTTCCAATATCCGCCGACATTTTATCCGCATGTGCTGAACACGAAATCCTACGCGGCGCAGGTGGAGACCGGGGACTTCAATATGTTCCAGTCCTTTGGCAACAGCTTCCTGATCTCCGCCGGAGCCATGCTGATCGCGGTGCTCCTGGCGGTCCCGGCCTCCTACGCCATAGCCAGATACCGGTTCCGTGGGAGGAATGCCATGCTTCTGGGCTTCCTGGTCACGCAGATGCTGCCGGTGTCCGTTCTGCTTACGCCGATGTTTATCATGTTCAAGAAGATGCATGTGTACAACAGCTGGTGGGCGGCGATCCTTGCCGACGCGACGATCGGCATTCCGTTCTCGGTGCTGATCCTGAAAAACTATTTCGCTTCGGTGCCCAAAGAACTGGAGGAAGCGGCCTATATAGACGGATGCAACCGCTTCAGTGCCTTTATGCGGGTGCTGGTCCCGATCGCAAAGCCCGGCGTGATCGTCTGTGCGATCTTTTCCTTCCTGTACGGATGGGGAGATCTGGCTTATGGCATGACGTTCATCCTGGACCAGCAGAAGCGTCCCATCACGGCCGGGATCTTCAATTTCATGGGGCAGTACGGGACAAGATGGAGTTATCTGGCTGCGTTTGCCATCGTGACGATCATTCCCGTCACACTGATCTTCATCTTCATGCAGAAGTACATCATCGCCGGCATGACCAACGGCGCTGTGAAGGGGTAAGGGTACGCACGGACAGAAACGGAGTGAGGCTGGCCGGTATCGTACAGGGGAATCGGTTATGAGGAAGAAAAGTCTGAGCAGGAATCTGATCCGCATCTTTGTGCTTACGTCGATCGTGCCGATCCTGCTGATCACGGTCATTCTGCTGTACAATACCTTTCAGCTTATTCAGAACAATACGCGGGTCATGATGCAGATGAGCCTGGAGCAGGCGGATCAGAACATGAACCTGCGTCTGGAAGCCTGCAGGGATATCCTGCTCCAGATGTATACGGATGACAGCATGGTTTCCTGGACAGACAAACTCAGCCGGGATGAGGATACCGCCGTAACTGTGAATCAGATGCGGCGGTATCTGAGTGCTGTGATGAACAGCAGGGATTATATCCGGGCCATTACGGTCATCACCGAAAACGACATGATGATCACCTGTCACCGCATCACCTCGGCCACCTATGAGAACCCCTGGCTGGATCATTTCTCACTCCCGAAGGAAGAACTGTACCGGCAGATCTCCTCCGACAGCCGGTACCACTATTTTCCCACGGAATACGCGACCCGTTTCGCGGGCAGTGACTACTACCTTTTCCACATTGCCCACAGGATCATCGATTACCGGAACCTGGAAAAGCAGTGCGGGATCATCGTGATCAGCCTGGATGAATCGCTGCTTGGCGATACGCTGCTTCTGAATGCGTCCGGGGACGGACAGACGGATTACTGCTGTCTGCTGGGAGAGGACGGACGGGTCATCTCGCATCCGGACAAGAGCCGGATCGGAGAGCATATGGATCAGGAGCTGACAAAGTCCGGAATCTACACCTATACGGATGAGGCCCTTGGATGGAAGATCGTCAGCGTAACGGATCAGAGCCGTTATGGGCGTACCCTTACCTGGAACCTGGGTCTGATCGCGGGCATCTGTCTTACGGCTGTTCTGGTTGCCGTCATGCTGGTGCTGCGCCAGACCGGCAGGCTGGTTTCTTCCGTAAACCGTGTGGTCACATACATGCAGCAGGTGGGAAGCGGGGATCTGAGCGTGCGGGTGCCGGAAGATGAGGACAGGCCCGCGGAGCTGGACACGGTGGCAGAGGAATTCAACCGGTCCGTCACAAAGCTGGAGAATGCCCAGGAGAAGGAGAGGGAGGCAAACGAGAAGCGGATCCAGGCCGAGCTGAAGGCGCTGGAAGCGCAGATCAATCCGCATTTCCTGTACAATACCCTGGATACCATCAACTGGATGGCCATTGAAAAGGACGCGTTTGATATCAGCAATGCGATCAACTCCCTGGCTACGATCCTGCGGTACGCGATCACGGACTACGGAAGCGAGGTGCCCATCCGGGATGAGATCGAGTGGCTGAAGCGCTATGTCTATCTGCAGCAGTACAGGCTGAAGAACACGTTTGTCTGCAACATTCATGTGGAGCCCGAGCTGATGGAGGAGAAGATCCACAAGCTCCTGCTGCAGCCGTTCGTGGAGAATTCCATCATTCACGGGTTCGGCTCGGAGCAGGGCCGGTATGTGCTGGATGTGATCATAACCCGTGAGGGGAATATGATCCGCATCGTCGTCCGGGACAACGGGAAGGGCATCCCGCCTGATGTCCTGCAGCGGATCCGGGAGAACGACGGTACCGCCTTCGGAGAGGAAAAGGAACATATGGGCCTTCACAATGCCATCACCCGGTTCAGAATGTATACCGGCGGGCTGGGAACCTTTGATATAGCGAGCGAGCCGGGGCAGGGAACCGCCATCACACTGATCTATCCGGCAGAGTCAGCCAACACACTTTAGAACTTTCCCCCTTTTTCGTGTTTTTTTGAGTTTTTACCGGGAACGGAGAAATATATAATACAGATATCACAAAACAAGGTCTGATCAGCCAATGTGTATTTGCATAAAAACGCATGTATGTTTGATAGGAGGTCTGTTCTTATGAAGAAAATAGCTTCATTACTTGCTGTTTCTGTTCTGGCCGGCGCCCTGCTGGCGGGGAACGCCATTGCAGAGGAAGCTTCCGGGGATGTGACGATCTGGTATTACTGGGAGACAGTCGGGCATCAGGAAGCGCTGGCCCACATTATCGACGAATTCAACGGTTCACAGGAAGGCATTACAGTGGAAGCGAAGTATGTTCCCTTCGCTGATTTCAAAAAACAGCTTTCCATCGGCGCCTCTGCTGATGAGCTGCCGGATCTGGTCATTCTGGACAATCCCGATCACGCTGCCTATGCGGCCATGGGAATCTTCGCGGATCTGACGGACCGCTTCGATGTGAGCACCTACTATGAGGGACCGATCAATTCCTGCACGCTGGACGGAAGGCTCTACGGTGTGCCCTTCGGCAGCAATGATCTGCTTTTGTTCTATAATGAAGACATGCTGGCGGCAGCCGGCTGCGAAGTGCCCACGACATGGGATGAACTGCTGGAAGTCGCAAAAGCGACCACAACAGATACGGTTTCCGGTTTCGCGTTCAGCAGCCTGCAGAATGAGGAAGGAACCTTCAACTTCCTGCCCTGGGTATGGTCGACCGGCGCCACCGCGTACGAGATGAACTCCGAGGGCGGCATCAAGGCCATGACCTTTATCAAGGAGCTGGTCGATGCAGGCGCGATGACCAAGGAAGCCATCAACTGGACACAGGGCGATACCATGCATCAGTTTATCGCGGAGAACCTTGCCATGATGATCAACGGAACCTGGCAGATCCCGACCATGCGCGGTGAAGTTCCGGATCTGAAGTGGAATGTGGCGCCGATCCCCCAGGATGCACAGCAGGCCTCCGGACTTGGCGGCGAGAACTACGCGGTGATCGCGGGCGGCAACGAGGAAGCAGCCATCAAGTTCCTGGAATACGCAACCAGCAGGGATACATGCCTGTATATGATGAATGCGATGGGCTATATCTCCGCCGACTCCACCATCGCGGACGGACAGTTTGAAGGAGATCCGGTTTACGAAGCATTCGTCGAAGAAATGCAGTATGCCAATGCCAGGGGCCCGCTGCCCAACTGGCCGAGCATCTCCGATGCCATCTCCCTTGCCTTCAACAAGGTCATCACCGGCGAGAGCGAGCCGGCTGACGCAGCCGCGGAGGCGCAGGCAACGATTGATGAGATCCTGGCAGAGTGAGGCGTGAGAACGGACAAATTTACGGAGTACTGAGCAGATGCAGAAAATGCAGATAACCATTACGGACAGCTTCTGGGGTCACACCCGGAAGCTGGTTCGCGTAAAAATGATCCCCTATCAGTGGGATGTGCTGAATGACCGGGCGGATATCACGATCGAGAAGGAGCGGGATGATCCGGGGATCCCCAGCGAGAAGAGCCACGCGATCGAGAATTTCCGGATCGCTGCCGGGAGAGCGAAAGGGGATCATTACGGATGGGTATTCCAGGACAGCGACGTGTATAAATGGCTGGAGGCGGTTGCCGGATCCCTGCGGGAGACACCCGATGAGAAGCTGCGGGCACAGGCTGACAGTGTGGTGGAGCTGATCGCTGCCGCCCAGCAGCCGGACGGCTATCTGAACACGTATTTTACGATCAGGGAACCGGACCGCCGCTACAGACGTCTTGGCGAGAGCCATGAGCTGTACTGCGCCGGTCATTTCCTGGAGGCGGCCGTGTCATACCATACGGCAACGGGAAACCGGCTGGTACTGGAGACGGCGGTGAAGCTTGCTGATCATCTTGAAGCTGTTTTCGGAACGGAGGAGGGTAAGCTGCGGGCTGTCGACGGACACGAGGAAGTCGAGATCGGCCTGTTGAAGCTGTATCATCTGACCGGCGTGGCAAGGTATCTGAAGCTGGCTGCCTTCTTTATTCATGAGCGGGGACAGGATCCTGACCTGTTTGACAGACTGATCCGGGAGGATGGGGGCAGCCCCATTATCGGCGGACTGAACCGGTTCCCGCTGAAATATTATCAGGTCCAGGCACCGGCTGTGGAACAAAGGAGTGCCGAAGGCCATGCCGTCAGGCTGGTCTATCTGTGTACAGCCATGGCCGATCTGGCTGCCTCCACGGGGGATGAAGACGCGCGGCGCGCCTGTGAAGCGATCTGGAGAAACCTGGTGGACCGGCGGATGTTCATTACCGGCGGCATCGGTTCGACCGTAACCGGAGAGGCCTTTACGCTGGACTATGACCTGCCCAACGATACCATGTACTGCGAGACCTGTGCCTCCGTCGGGCTGGTGTTCTTTGCCTCACAGATGCTTCGTCTGGCTCCGAGGGCAGAATATGCTGACGTGATGGAGCGCGCCCTCTTCAATACGGTGCTTGCGGGCATGGCCCTGGACGGGCAGCATTTTTTCTATGTCAACCCCCTGGAGGCTGTTCCGGCGAAATCCCGCCTGGACCCCGGGAAGAGCCATGTGAAATGTGTTCGTCCCCAGTGGCTGGGCTGTGCCTGCTGTCCGCCCAACCTTGCCAGGCTCCTGACATCTCTGGAGCAGTATATCTGTCTGGCGGAACAGGAACAGATCCTGGTCAATCTGTTTATCGCCTCCCGGCTGCGCATCGATGATCCGGACGGGAGGACGGATCTGGAGATGGAGACAGACTATCCCCGCTCCGGAAAGATCTGTATCCGGGTCCGCCGGGAAGGCGCACAGAGCAGGCGGATCGGAATTCGGATTCCCGGCTGGGCGGAGGGAGGAAGCGGATGGCTTAACGGACAGAAGATACTGTCCTGGCATGACGGCACACATGCTTCCGGAACAGCGATACGGGACGGCTATTGGTACCTGACCCTGGAACCGGGCGGGCATGTGATCGGGCTTGATCTGGAGATGACACCGAAAAGATGGTACGCAAACCCGAAAGTATCTGCGGATGCGCGGCAGGTCGCCGTCTGCAGGGGACCGCAGGTGTTCTGCGCGGAGGAAGTGGACAACGGAGCGGACCTGCACAACCTGTATCTGCCGGAGGACGCGCCTCTGCATTACAGCTGGGAGGATGATCTGCTGGGCGGAACAGGCATGATCGAGTGTGAGGGGCTGCGGCTGACTTCACAGCAGACAGGTCTGTACACAGCAGGCCGGAGTGCTTTTCACTACAGTCCGCAGAAGATCCGGCTGATCCCCTACTATGCATGGGCCAACCGGGGAGAAAATGAAATGCGTGTGTGGCTGCATGAGTGACAGCGGAAGGAGACAGGGATGATATACGAATGTAAAGGCCGGCTGGTTTTCCGGTTTGATGCAGAGGAGATGTGGATCGAACCCTGGGGGGAGAATGCGCTCCGGGTACGTGCCACAAAATGCGCCGCGATGCCTGAAGAGGATATGGCGCTGCTTAAGCCGGCAGGGGTTGAACCGAAGATCGTGATCACAAAGAGCGGGGGAAGCATCACAAACGGAATACTGACTGCTCAGATCACAGCGGCCGGAAAACTTCGTATGGTCCGGCAGGACGGAACCACCCTGCTCGAGGAGTTCTGGCGCAACAGGCGGGATGTGACAGATCCGTCCTGCAGCGCGCTGGAGGTTGAGGGGCGGGAATTTGCACCGGTCCGGTCCGGCGATTATCATCTGACCATGCGTTTTGAATCGCTGGATGAGCAGGAGCGGATCTATGGAATGGGGCAGTATCAGCAAAGATATCTGAACCTGAAGGGGACAGACCTGGAACTGGCACAGAGAAACTCCCAGGCGAGCGTGCCCTTCTTTTTGTCTTCCCTTGGATATGGCATGCTCTGGAACAACCCGGCCGTCGGCAGAGCCGTGTTCGGGAAGAATGTCATGAGCTTTGAGGCATACAGTACGAAACTGCTGGACTACTGGTTTGTGGCGGGCGATACGCCGGCACAGATCCTGCATGCCTATGCCGCCGTGACCGGCACCGTTCCGATGATGCCGGAATACGGACTTGGTTTCTGGCAGTGCAAGCTGCGTTATCAGACCCAGGAGGAACTGCTTTCCGTCGCCCGTGAGTACCGGCGGCGGAACCTGCCGCTGGATGTGATCGTTGTGGATTTCTTCCACTGGCCCAGACAGGGCGAATGGAAGTTTGACCCGGTCTTCTGGCCGGATCCCGAAGGCATGGTCCGGGAGCTGGATTCGATGGGAATCAGGCTGATGGTCTCCATCTGGCCGACAGTGGACCGGGAAAGTGAAAACTACGCGGAAATGCTGGAGAAGGGATACCTGATCAGGACTGACCGGGGGTACCGGTGCGGACTGGATTTTCAGGGAACGACCATTCATTTTGACGCGACAAACCCCGAAGCGCGGGAATATGTATGGCAGAAAGTGAAGCAGCATTATTACGACAAAGGTATTCACATTTTCTGGCTGGATGAGGCCGAACCGGAGTATTCTCTCTACGAGTTTGACAATTACAGGTACCACATGGGGACAGACCTGGAGATCGGAAACATCTATCCCCTCTGTTATGCGAAGGCGTTTTATGATGGCATGACCTCGGAAGGGCAGACACAGGTCGTGAACCTGCTTCGGTGCGCGTGGGCCGGAAGTGCCAGGTACGGGGCGCTGGTCTGGTCGGGGGATATCGCATCCAGTTTTGAAAGCATGCGAAATCAGCTTGCTGCGGGATTGAACATGGGCATGGCCGGTATTCCGTGGTGGACGACGGATATAGGCGGTTTCCACGGAGGAAATCCGGATGATCCTCAGTTCCGCGAGCTGTTTGTCCGGTGGTTCGAGTGGGGCGCATACTGTCCCGTCATGCGTCTGCACGGCGATCGTGAGCCGAGACAGCCGCAGCTGGGTGAAGGCGGCGGCGCGTCGTGCCGGTCCGGCGCAGCGAATGAGGTCTGGAGCTACGGGGAAGAAGTCTATGAGATCTGCACGAAATACCTGCGGATCCGCGAGGAGATGCGTGACTATATCCGCACACTGATGCAGGAGGCTCACAGGATGGGCAGTCCGGTCATGCGCACGCTGTTCTACGAATTTCCGGACGATGAGGCGGCCTGGCTGATCGAGGATGAGTATATGTTCGGGGATGCATACCTTGTTGCCCCGGTCCTGCACGCCGGAGAGCGGGAGAGAAGGGTCTACCTTCCGGAGGGGGCAGACTGGACATACTGCATCGGGGATGAGGTGTTCCCGGGCGGCAGCTGGCAAACTGTGCCGGCCCCGCTGGATACGCTGCCGGTCTTTCAAAGGATTCGCGCACGCGCATAGATGCTCCGGCGCAGAAACGGCAGAGCGGAGACTGCATTTGAAGCAGACCGACATTCCAAAACGCTTAATATAATTATAAAAAGAAGAATATCATACTATATATTCTAAAATGGCATGCATAAGATAGAACCTGTCAGGAGGGCTGTCTTATGAATATGTACAAATGGATTGAGAGGATGATTTATCTGGAAGACAGGAAGGCATTTCCGCTGCTTTCCTTCCCCAGCGTGCAGCTGCTGTACGTGACGGTCAAGGAGCTGGTCACGAACAGCAATTATCAGGCCATGGGCATGAAGATGCTGGCCGACAAGTATGATATGCCGGGTGTGCCCAGCTTTATGGATCTGTCTGTGGAGGCGGAGGCTTTCGGCTCCCGCACCGTGTATCAGGCCGATGAGGTTCCCACGATCATCGGAAGGATCATAGAGGATGAGGATGATGTCGAAAAGCTGAAGATCCCGAAGGTAGGGGATGGCCGGACCGGAATCTATGTGGAAGGAACCAAAAAGGCGATGAAGCTGATCACGGACCGCCCGGTGTTCGGCGGCTGCACCGGCCCGTTTTCCCTGGCCGGAAGGCTGATGGACATCAATGAGATCATGATGCTCTGCTATGAGGAACCGGAGCTGGTCCACAGCGTACTGCGCAAGGTGACGGATTTCCTGCTGGAGTATGTGAAAGCCTACAAGGAGATCGGGGCGCAGGGAGTGATCATGGCGGAACCGCTTGCCGGGGTCCTCTCTCCGCAGCTTGCGCAGGAGTTCTCGACAGAGTATGTAAGGGAGATCGTGGAAACGCTGCAGGATCAGAACTTTCTCATTATCTATCATAACTGCGGGAACTATACGATCCAGCTGATCGATACCATTCTGGATACGGGCTGCCGGGTCTTCCACTTCGGAGATTCCATTGATATGGCTCAGATGATGAAACTGATCCCGGAAGACTGTATTGCCATGGGCAATGTCAGCCCTGCCAAACAATTCCGCAACGGTACGCCTCAGTCTGTACGCAATGCCACCGTCCGTCTGCTGGAAGCATGCGGACGCTACAGAAACTTTATGGTCTCGTCGGGATGTGATATTCCCCCGTTGACAGAATTTGAAAACATCGATGCCTTTTTTGATACGGTTCATTCTTACTATTACAGACAGAGGCTGCTTGACCTGATCGCGTGAAGCGATTATAGTTGACTATAGCCTGAACAGTGCGTCAGTGTACAGGAAGTGCACTGGCGCTTCTTTTGTTTTCCGGGGATTCTGACTGGGGTGTACTGCTAAAAGACAAACTGCCGGAGAATAGTCATGGAAAAAGCATTGCTGCAAAAAATCGAGGAGTACTGCCGTCATCTGAAGACTCTCACGGGGATCGCCTGCGCCGGGGTGGATCTGTCAGAAGAGAAACTGTATTTTCAGGAGCAGGAGAGCATCGATCTGTGTGAAACATGTGAGAGGCATCTGCATGCGCTTTGCCACGGACGCCGGGCCTTTCTGAGAGGGATGCGGGAGGCTTACCGGTGGGACGGGCTGTATATTTTTTTCTGCGACCTTGAGATGGTCATGGTATGTGCCTATGTCTCGGACCATGAGGGAAATCTGGCAGGAGGAATCGCGGCAGGTCCGCTCTGTATGGGAAGTATGGAGGATATTCTTGTGGGAATATCTGACGCCGAACTTCGCAGGATCGTGGCGCCAAGACCGTGTTATCCGCCTGAAGTGGTGCAGAGCCTGTCCCGGATCATGCTTTCGGTCGCCTCCGGGATTTCCGGCGACGTGTACGGAAAGGCAGGCCGCTACCTGTTCAGTCAGGAATCATTCCTGAATCAGGTCTATGCCGAGAAAATGAAAACGCATGCACAGACGGACTACTATAATTATCCGATCCTGCAGGAGAGGGAGCTGCGCCTGGCAATCCGGCATTCGGACAGGGAACACGCGCAGACCGTTCTGAACCAGATCCTTGCCTATATTTATGTGGCAAACAATACAAGCCTTGAGGAAATCAAACCCAGGATCAGGGAACTTCTGATCGTGATCTCGAGGGCGGCTCTGGATGCGGGAGCCGATGAACAGGAGATCGATATCCTGATGCGCGGCAGCGTCAGGCAGGTTGAACTGTTCTCGTCGATCGAGGATCTGAGCGCATGGCTGTCCACGGTCATGCAGCGCTTTATCCGTACATCCTTTGCGGAGGACCGGTCCAGGCATGCGAAGACCATTTACCGGATCAAGTGGTATATCGGTAAACACTATCAGGAGAAGCTCACGCTTGACGAGCTGGCCGGGCAGGTAAACTTAAGCAGGAACTATCTGTGCCAGATCTTTAAGCGGGAGACCGGTGAGTCTGTCTTCAACTATATCAACCGGATACGCGTCGAAAAGAGCAGGCTGCTGCTCTCTGACGGCAGTCTGGAAATCGTGGATATCGGCAACCTGTGCGGATTTGAGGATCAGAGTTATTTTACAAAGGTCTTCAAGAGCTACGTGGGTATGACACCGAAGAAATACAGAGAGAGCCGGAGACCTGCCTGAGCAGGTCATCAGCATTTGTCTGATTTCGATGAAAGGAGTTGCACATGAGAACACTGGATACACTCTGGCTGTCTGATCTGACCGTTGAACATTTGTCTTCTCCTCTTGGCATTGACTGCGCCTGCCCGCGGTTTGCATGGAAGCTTCACAGTCATGCCTGCAATGTCATACAGGAGGCATACCGTCTGTGTGTATCCTCTATGGATGGAGAGAATAACGATGCGGTCATCTGTGATACCGGACGCATTGTTACAGACCAGAGCATTGAGGTCGTCCCGGAGGGCTTTGTCCCGCAGCCGATGACGCCTTATCGTGTCAGCCTGACTGTCTGGGACAATCAGGGCCATGAGGCATTTCTCTCAGGCCGTTTTGAGACGGGGCGGATGGGGATTCCTTTTGTGTCTTCCTGGATCGAGCCTGTACAGGAACCGACTCCGTCTACGGTGGATATAAACCGGGAAGGAGATGCTCTCGCATCAGGAAATGAAGAAGAGCGTGACTTTCACGAGTTCAGGCCGGCCCAATACATCCGTGTGCCGTTTACCTGCAGCAAACCTGTCAAAAGAGCCCGCGTCTATGCGACCGCCCATGGGCTGTACCGGCTTACCGTCAACGGAGCAAGACCGGATGACCGGGAATTTGCCCCGGAGAACAGTGCATACCATAAGATCCTGTTCTACCAGACATATGACGTGACACAACTGCTCTTTCACGGAGACAACATAATCGGTATCTGCATCGGAGACGGATGGTGGACAGGCCGGGTGGGGACAACGGGTGACAGCTGCCAGTATGGAAACACGATCGGCCTGCTGCTGGATGCCAGGATCGAATATACGGATGGCACGGTCCAGACCGTGACGGCAGAAAATGGCGTTTCTTCCACCGGACCGGTCATTTTCTCAGACCTGTTCGTCGGTGAGCGTTATGACGCCCGTCTCGAGATGGATGGCTGGGACATGCCGCTCTTCGACGACAGTCACTGGACGCCCGTATTGCGAAAGAACTATGATAAGACAGCTGTAACGGCTCAGATCGCTGCGCCGGTACGACCCCTGCGTATTTTTACCCCGGAGCGCATCATCAGGACGCCAAAGGGTGAGATCGTCCTGGATACAGGTCAGGTTCTGGCAGGGCAGCTTGAGATCACGCTGACAGCGCAGGCAGGCCGGACGATCATCCTCGAGCATTCCGAGGTCCTGGACAGGGAGGGTAATTTTTACAACAATATCCTGAATGTGAATAAGGAACAGACTGACTGGTATGTGACCAGGGAGGGGACACAGACTTACCGTCCTTCATTTACGTATCACGGGTTTCGCTATGTGAAAATCTCCGGCTGGCCGGGGGAGATGGATGTGGACCAGTTCCGGGTATGGACTTTTGCCAGTGAGATGGATGATACAGGCTTTTTCACGACCAGTGATCCACGGATCAACCAGCTGCAGAGCAACATCTGGTGGTCACAGGTGTCCAACTCCATTTCCATCCCGACGGACTGTCCGCAGCGTGAGAAAGCCGGCTGGACAGGCGACATCATGGCCTATGCCCCGACATTCTGCTTCCTCAGAAACGCGGACGCCTTCCTTACGTCCTGGATGGCCAATGTGCGCGCCGAGCAGATGGCGGGGGGAGAGATCCCGATGATCGTTCCCTATCTGAAAGCCTACGCAACTTTTCTGAAAAGAAACCTCGGTTCCGACACGAGCAGCGGGTGGGGAGATGCCGTTCTCCGTGTCCCGCTGACCATATACCATGCATACGGCGACATCCGTATCCTCAGGGATAACTATGACGCCATGAAAAAATGGCTTGATTATATCCGGGGGAGGGCTGAAAATGCGCATCCGGAAGGGTACGAGACCTGGGATGCAGACCGCCGGGCCCGGGATCGCTATCTGTGGAGTACGGATTTCCATTTCGGGGACTGGCTGGTTCCAAGCATGGTGCTGGGCAACCCGGATGCATCTGCCATGAATGAAACGGCGTATAAGACCATGCGGTATGTTGCGCCGGCCTATTACGGCTTCAGCGCGCTGATGATGGCGGAAACGGCAGAGATCCTGCAGGAAGAGGAAGATGCCCGGTATTATAAAGATCTTTACCGGAAGATCCGTGAGGCATATATGGAAGAGTATGTCCATGAGGACGGATCCATGGATGCGGACCTGCAGGGGGTGTATGTGATCACGCTGCAGATGGGCCTGGTACCGGAAAAGATCCGTCCGAAGATGGTACAGAGGCTGTGTGAGATGATCCATGAAAACGGTGACAGGCTTGACACAGGTTTTTTAAGCGTTCCTTTTCTGATGGATGTCCTCTGTGATAACGGACAGGAAGATCTGGCTTACACGCTTCTGTTCCAGGAGGACTGCCCGGGATGGCTGTATGAGGTCCTGCGAGGCGGCACGACCATGTGGGAAAGCTGGGGCGCCACAGGAGTGGATGGCACAGTCAGTACCTACAGCTATAACCATTACGCGTTCGGATGCGTGGGAGAGTGGATGTATCGCTATATCGGAGGCCTTCATGAGGCGGCTCCGGGATACAGAAAGATCCGGATCGAGCCGCATTTCGGACATGGACTGACAAGCGCCTGTGTCAGAGAAGAAACCCCATACGGGACTGCCTGTGTAAACTGGCAGATCGCGGACGGGCATACGGCAGTCTCTGTTGAGATCCCGGCAAATACGACGGCCGAGGTGGTGCTCGGGAAAAGAACAGCCCTGCTTGGCAGCGGGAAATACAGTTTTCTGATATAATGACAGTGGCCGGTGACCGGCGGGAGAGGAGGATGCAGAATGCAGTATAAGGAATTCAGGGACGGCGTAAAGCTTTCAAGACTGGGTATGGGAAACATGCGGCTGCCGCTGCTGAACGCGGAGGACGGCGGTTCCATTGATTACGAAAAGGGCCAGGCGATCATTGACGCGGCCATGGAAGCCGGAATCAATTATTACGACACAGCCTATATCTATCATAATGGCCAGTCGGAGGTTTTTGCAGGCAAAGCACTGGCAAAGTATCCGAGAGACAGTTTTTATGTGGCGGACAAGTTCAATTTCCAGGCGCAGCCGGATTACCGTGCACAGTTTGCGGAGCAGCTGGACAGGCTCGGGATGGACAGGATCGATTTTTACCTGCTCCATGGCATCCAGGACAATTTTGTTGACGACATACTGTCCTGCGGCTGTATCGACTATTTCGAGACGCTGCGCGCGCAGGGAAAGATCCGTTTTCTTGGCTTCTCCTTCCATGGTAGCGTAGAGAATATGAAAAAGATGCTTGCCGCCCATACCTGGGATTTCGTGCAGATCCAGCTCAACTATTATGACTGGGAATACGGCAATCAGCGTGCGCTCTATGAGATGCTGGAAAAGGCGGGGATTCCGGTTATTGTCATGGAGCCGGTGCACGGAGGTCTGCTGGCAAAACTGAATGAGGAGGCAGCTGCATTTCTGAAGGGGAAGGATGAGCAGGCAAGCCTGTCTTCATGGGCCATGCGGTGGGTCAAGTCTCTGCCGGGGGTCCATGTGGTGCTCTCCGGCATGGGGGACACAGCCATGATGGAAGACAATGTCAGAACCTTCTCCGGACGGCCGGATGTGACCGATGAGGAACGGGAATGGATCCGGGAAGCTGCCCGGATCCTGCGCAGCAGTGTCTCCATGCCATGCACCGGATGCCGTTACTGTACGCCCAACTGTCCCATGGAGCTTGACATACCCGGCCTTCTCATCGCATATAATGATTATAAGAATGACGGGCCGTGGCGGCTCATCAACCTGAAAGGACTGATGAGCGACAAACAGCCTTCAGCCTGTATCGGATGCGGCGCCTGCACGGATCACTGTCCGCAGAGCCTCGCCGTACCTGCTGCCATGGCGGAGATGGCAGAGCAGCTGGGAAAACTTTGATATATAAGAAAGGACTGGTTCAATGAGTGCTCAGATTAAAATCGGCTACGCGCCAACAAGAAGAAGTATTTTCAGTGCGCCTGCAGCGCTTGAGTTCAGGGGACTGATCGCCGACAGGCTCAGGGAGCTCGGCATTGATTTTGTGGATATCACGGATGTCAACGACGAGGGCCTTCTGTTCGATGATGAAGGCCTGGAAAAGATCACAGCCAAATTCAAGGCTGAAAAGGTGGACGGACTGTTTATTCCCCATGCCAATTTCGGCACTGAGTATGAATGTGCACGGCTTGCGAAGGAGCTCGGCGTGCCGGTGCTGCTCTGGGGACCAAGAGACGAGCGGCCTGATGAGAAGGGCATGAGACTGAGGGATTCCCAGTGCGGCCTTTTTGCGACAGGCAAGGTCCTCCGCCGCTTTAAGGTGCCCTTTACCTATATGAACAACTGCAATCTGGAGGATCCGGAATTTGAAAGAGGGATCCGGGATTTCCTGGCGGTCTGCAACGTCGTGCGGACATTCCGCCATATCCGCATTCTCCAGATCGGCCCCAGGCCCTTTGATTTCTGGAGCACGATGTGCAATGAAGGCGAACTGCTGGAGAAATTCAATATCCAGCTCTCACCCATTCCGCTTCCGGAGCTCTACGCCGAAATGAGAAAGTGGAAGGAAGAAAAGACGGAGGTGAAGCAGGTCGTCGACTACTGTCATGAGAATATGACCTGCGATATTTCCGAAGAATATCTCCAGAATGTGGCCTGCCTGAAGGTGGCCATGAAAAAACTCGCGGAAAAGTATGGCTGCAACGCGATCGCCATCCAGTGCTGGAACGCCCTGCAGGATGAGATCCATATCATGCCCTGTGCCGCCAATGCGCTGCTCAATGAAGAGGGAATTCCGGTCGTCTGCGAGACGGATATCCATGGTGCCGTTTCCCAGCTGATCGCCGAGGCGGCGTCCATGAATGAGAACAGGGTCATGTTCTCAGACTGGACCGTGCGCCACCCTGACAATGACAACGGCGAACTGCTGCAGCACTGCGGACCATGGCCGATCTCCGTGGCAAAGGAAAAACCCACGATCTGCGTGCCGGTCGCGTTCCCGCAGAATGGAGCCGTGTCCGCGGAGGCGAAGCACGGGCCCATGAGCCTGATCCGCTTTGACGGTGACGACGGAGAGTATTCCATTCTTCTTGGACATGCAAAAGGCATTGAAGGTCCGTGGACAAGAGGGACCTATGTGTGGGTGGAGGTGGCAAACCTGAAACGCCTGGAGGCAAAGATCGTGGAAGGCCCGTACATTCATCATGTGGCCGCTATCCATGGAGATGTGGTCCCCGTCGTTTATGAAGCCTGCAAGTACATCGGTGTAAAGCCGGATCTGTATGATCCGATCGAAGAGAAGGTCAAAGCATATCTTCACGGCGAGGATGTCGTGTTTGACGAGGTGTGATGCCGGGTCCTGTCTCAGCTTCATATGTCATGAATGAATGATGAGGAATTGTCGTATGAGTGACTTTTATATTCTTGGCATAGACCAGAGTACGCAGGGGACCAAAGGCGTCCTGGTGGACGATGCCGGCCTGATCGTCGGAAGGGCTGACAGGCCACATGATCAGCTGATCAGCAGTGACGGCTGGGTGTCGCACAACCTGACCCAGATCTGGGAAAATGCCCTTCTGGTACTGAAGGATGTCATTGAGAAGACCGGCATAGATAAGACAAAGATCCGGTGCCTGGGGCTTACCAACCAGAGGGAAACCACAGCGGCGTGGAGCAGGAAGGACGGAAAGCCTCTCGCCGATGCCATTGTCTGGCAGTGCGCCAGAGCTGCCGGACTCTGTGAAGCCATAGAAGAAAGATTTCACTGTCAGGATGAGATATACGCCAGGACAGGCATTAAGCTGTCTCCGTTTTTCCCCGCCTCCAAGATGGCCTGGCTCCTTGAAAATGAAAAAAGGGTGCGGGAAGCCGCAGAAAAAAAGGAACTGGCGCTGGGTACCGTGGATTCCTATCTGCTGTACCGCCTGACAGGCGGAAAATCATTCAGGACCGATTATTCCAATGCCAGCAGGACGCAGCTGATGAACCTGAGGGAGCTGAAGTGGGACGAGACCATCTGCGGGTGGTTCGGCATCCCTCCGGAAGCTCTGCCGGCGATCACGGATTCCGATGCGGATTTCGGCCGGACGGATCTGGAAGGGTATCTGCCGCAGCCGATCCCGATCCACGCGGTCCTGGGCGATTCCCACGGTGCCCTGTTCGGCCATAACTGCAGGGAGACCGGCGGTGTGAAGGCGACCTACGGAACCGGATCGTCCGTCATGCTGAATATCGGAGGAGAGTTCATACGCAGCGCCCATGGCCTGGCCACCTCCCTGGCATGGAAGATCGGAGGAAAAGCCTCCTACGTGCTGGAGGGAAACATCAATTATACAGGCGCTGTGATCAGCTGGCTGAAAAATGATCTTCAGCTGATCAGTTCGCCGGGAGAGACCGGAGAGCTGGCGAAGGAAGCGAATCCTCAGGATACGACATATCTTGTTCCTGCCTTCTCGGGCCTGGGCGCTCCATGGTGGAAGAATGACGTCAGGGCGTTGATCTGCGGTATGAGCAGGACAACCGGGAAAAAAGAGCTGGTCAAAGCCGCCTGTGAGAGCATCGCCTACCAGATCACGGATGTGCTGGAGGCCATGCGCAGCGATACCGGGCTGAAGATCGACAGGCTCTGCGTTGACGGAGGCCCGACGCGGAATGACTATCTGATGCAGTTCCAGAGCGACATCTCCGGGGCAGGCATCAGGATACCGGATGCCGAGGAGCTGTCGGTGCTTGGAACGGTCTATGCAGCAGGACTGGCAGCAGGACTGTATGATGAACGTGTTTTCGACGCACTTTCCTACAGGGAATATACGCCGTCCATGTCTGCTGAGGAAAGGAAACGCAGGCTGGACGGATGGAAGGAAGCGGTCTGCCTTTTGCTTGGGGAAGGAGGAAAAAATGGATCTGACACCGGAACATGAAAAAGAACTGAAATTACGTGCCGCGGATATTCGTGAGAAGACGGTGGAAATCATTATCTCCGGCGGGGGAGGACACATCGGAGGAGATCTGTCCGAGACGGATGTTCTTGTAAACCTTTTTGACTATATGAAACATGATCCGAAGAATCCGGAATGGGATGGCAGGGATTATTTCGTCCTCAGCAAAGGTCATTCTGCCGAAGCCCTCTATGCGATCCTTAACCGGTACGGGTACATCGGTCAGGAGGATCTGGATCAGTTCGGCAGGCCCGGGGCAAAGCTGGGCGGACACCCGACAAAGAAGGTGAGGGGTGTGGAAGCCAACACGGGTTCTCTCGGACATGGACTGGGACTTGGAACCGGCATGGCTCTTGCGCTGAAAATGGATGGAAGGGACAACCGGGTGTTTGTCATGACCGGTGACGGAGAGCTGGCAGAAGGCAGCAACTGGGAAGCAGCCATGAGCGCGGGCAAATTCGCTCTCACCAACCTGACCTGGATCGTGGACAGAAATCATCTCCAGATCAGCGGAAACACGGAGGATGTCATGCCGCTGGAAAACCTGGCAGCCAAAGCAGAGGCGTTCGGGTTTGACGTGATCGAAATTGACGGTCACGATCACCGGCAGATCCGTTCGGCGCTTGAAAGCCGCTGTGAGGGAAAGCCCACCTGTATCATTTCCAATACAATAAAGGGAAAAGGCCTGTTCTGCGCGGAAAACCAGGCGTCATGGCATCACAAAACGCCGACGGCTGAGCAGTTCGGGCAGATGAAGGAAGACCTGAAAAAATACAGGGAGGAGCTGGCATAATGGAAAAAGAGACATTAAGAGGCGCATTCTCCAAAAAGATACTGGAAGAAGCAAAGAAGGACAGGGACATTGTGGTCGTCTGCACTGATTCCAGAGGGTCGGCTTCCCTGGGACCTTATCCCGAAGAACTCCCGGGACAGTTCGTGGAGATGGGGATCGCGGAACAGAATTCCGTTACGGTATCCGGCGGCATGGCGGCTATGGGAAAAAAGGTGTTTGCCATCGGTCCCGCCAGTTTCTACAGTATGAGGAGCGCAGAGCAGGTCAAGGTGGATGTGGCTTACTCTCACAATAATGTGAAGATCATAGGCATCAGCGGCGGTATCAGCTACGGGGCGCTTGGCGCGACCCATCATTCCCTGCAGGATATCGCCCTTATGCGTGCCATACCGAATCTCATCGTTGAGATCCCGTCCGACGCCGTGCAGATGGAAGGACTGGTTGACGCTTTTCTGCAGACAGAGTCTCCCGCGTATGTACGTGTGGGCAGAGGGGCGGTACCGGTCATTTATCCGAAGGGGACCAGGTTTGAGATCGGAAAAGCCATCCGCCACGGGGATGGAAAGGATATCGGTATCGTAGCCTGCGGACAGATGGTCTGGAGGGCGCTTGAGGCGGCCCGGAAACTGGAAGCGGAAGGCATTCACGCTTCTGTGATCGATATGCACAGCATCAAGCCGCTGGATCAGGAGGCTGTCATTGAACTGGCCGGGGAATGCGGGTGCATTCTCACAGTGGAAGAGCACAGCCTTTACGGCGGTCTGGGAGGAGCGGTCAGTGAGGTCCTTTCCCAGCGCCTACCTGTGCCGATGACGATCATGGGCATCCCGGACGAAGATGTTCCGAATGGGGATGATGCCTCCGTGTTCGAAATGCTCGGGATGGGAAGCGACGGGATCGTGTCAAAGGCAAAGGAACTTTTAGGTAGAAAGAAAGCATGAAAACAGCCGTATTCGGGACGAAAGAGTTTTATCGGAAAACATTCCGGATCGTGCTTCCGATCATGCTCCAGAACGCGATCACGAATGTTGTGGGCATGCTCGACAACATTATGGTCGGACGTGTCGGGACGGACACCATGTCCGGAGTGGCGATCGTCAATCAGCTTCTGTTTGTATACAATCTCTGCGTATTGGGCGGCCTTGCAGGCATCGGGATCTTTACGGCACAGTATTATGGAAAAGGCGATGAGGAAAAGATCCGGGGGACCGTGCGTCTGCAGGTGATCTTTTCCTTTTTGCTTACAGCCGCGGGACTGTGCATTCTCAAGCTTTTTTCCGGGCAGCTGATCTCCCTTTATCTGCACAGCGACGGGGGAGTGGGAGATGCGGCTATGACGATGCGTTACGCGAAGGAGTACCTCCTGATCATGTACGCAGGCCTGCTTCCGTTTGCTTTCAGCCAGATGTATGCCACTACGCTTCGCGCGACGGGGGAGACGGT
>JAGCAV010000376.1 GCA_017652545.1 Lachnospiraceae bacterium | reverse complement strand
CCATATTGCGCTTCATAGGCATTGCGCACCATGGCATCCACCCGGTCCGCTCCTTCCTCCGCGAGCACCTTTTTGACTTCTTTTGTCAGGGAGGCATAGCAGGTGGCAAGAATTCCTCTATTCATGGGAACAAGATGCGGCGTGAAATTGAGCGTCACCTCGTGCCCTGCGGCATACCCGAGCTGTTCTTCGATCTCAGGCGTATGCCTGTGGGAAGTGACACCATATGCCTTGATGCTCTCGTTCACTTCGCAGAACAGATTTGCTGTCTTTGCGCCGCGTCCCGCGCCGGAAGTCCCGGATTTGGCATCAATGATTATGGTATCCGGATCGATCAGCCCTTCCTTTACCAGCGGGTAGAGCGTCAGGATCGAACAGGTCGTGTAACACCCGGGATTGGCCAGAAGTCTGCATCCCCTGATTTTCTCCCTGTTGATCTCGCACAGTCCATAGACTGCCTCTTCAATATAAGAGGGGCTTGCATGGGTGATCCCGTACCACTTCTCATAAATGCTTACATCCTTCAGCCTGAAATCAGCACTCAGGTCGATCACCTTTGTTGTCTGAAGGATCTCCTCCGTGATCAGTCCGGCGCAAAGGCCCTGCGGTGTTGCCGTAAAGATCACATCCGCCTCTTTTGCCAGCTGTTCCATGTTGTCATCCAGGCACTTACTGTCCACGATCCTGAACAGATTTCCATAAATATCGGAAAAGTTCTGACCTACATAACTTCTGGATCCGTACCAGATGATCCTGACATCCCTGTGTCCCAGCAATAGCCTGACAAGCTCTGCGCCTGCGTATCCTGTCGATCCGATAATACCAGCTTTGATCATTTTTATACTCCGTTTTTTCAGTCTTACGTCCTGCAGCTGCGTCATAATTGATTCAAAATTCATTCATTTAAGACATCCCTGGCCCGGACAGGTCTCCCGGGGGATCAGATCCCGTCTGAATGCTTTGCTGATGATAATACATTTTTCCCGGATTGTAAAGGGGTGTTTGCATTAATATACATTCATATGTATATTTATCCATTCTGATGCCCTGTTTTTATGAATCCCGTATGATTATTATGCATCAGTCCTCCGGGCTCCCGATGCTTTCCCCGTCCCGCTGAAGACATGAAAACGGGCATTCTTCGGTATTTTTACCAATGAAGCATCCGGATTGCCTGATTTTCCTATTCAAGATTAAGCCTTGAATAATTATTAAATCGGGGTTATATTAATTCAGGTATTTGAAACACCCTGAACACCGGCATCATCCAAAATCCCGGGTTTTCCGGGTCTTCATAATATAAAACATCTTTTTGGGAGGAAGAAAACATGAAAGAAAAAGTTGTTCTTGCATACTCGGGCGGTCTTGACACCACAGCACTGATCCCGTGGCTGAAGGAGACCTTTGATTACGAGGTCATCTGCTGCTGCATCAACTGCGGACAGGGAAATGAACTGGACGGGCTTGAGGAAAGAGCGAAGCTTTCAGGTGCTTCCAAGCTGTATATCGAGGACATCATCGACGAATTCTGCGATGACTTCATCATGCCCTGCGTGAAGGCATCTGCTGTATATGAGCACAAGTATCTGCTCGGCACATCCATGGCCCGTCCCGCTATCGCGAAAAGGCTGGTTGAAGTAGCCCGCAAGGAAGGCGCCACCACGATCTGCCACGGTGCCACCGGCAAGGGAAATGATCAGATCCGTTTTGAGCTCGGAATCAAAGCGCTGGCACCGGATCTGAAGATCATTGCCCCCTGGCGTATGACCGATGTCTGGACAATGAAATCCCGTGAAGACGAGATCGCATTCTGTCAGGCGCACGGCATCAATCTTCCGTTTGACGCGAGCCACAGCTACAGCCGTGACCGCAACCTCTGGCACATCAGCCATGAGGGCCTTGAGCTCGAAGATCCGTCAGCCGCGCCGAACTATGACAATATGCTGGTCCTCGGCGTGACACCGCAGAATGCCCCGGACGAGGCTGAAGAAGTGACCATGACCTTTGCATCCGGTATTCCGACATCCATCAACGGCGAGGAAATGAAGGTATCCGAGATCATCGCGAAGCTGAATGAACTGGGCGGAAAGCACGGCATCGGCATCGTGGATATCGTAGAAAACCGCGTGGTCGGCATGAAGAGCCGCGGGGTTTATGAAACACCCGGCGGAACGATCCTCATGGAAGCCCATGATCAGCTCGAGGAACTGATCCTTGACCGTGATACCATGGAGATGAAGAAAAAACTCGGCAGCCAGTTTGCGCAGATCGTATACGAGGGAAAATGGTTTACGCCGCTGCGCGAAGCCATCCAGGCTTTCGTTGACGTCACGCAGAAGTATGTGACCGGCGAGGTAAAGTTCAGGCTCTACAAAGGAAACATCATCAAAGCCGGAACCTCCTCTCCCTACAGCCTGTACAATGAATCCCTGGCATCCTTCACCACCGGCGATCTGTATGATCACCACGACGCGTCGGGCTTCATCACACTGTTCGGTCTGCCCCTGAAAGTCAGGGCCATGGTCATGGCTGACAAGGCGGAAGGGTAATACACCGGGCACGCAGTCCTGAAGTATCCTTCATCTGACAATTCATATAAGACGATTACAAGCCAGGGATGTTCCCTGGCTTGTTCTTAATCATACGTTTTTTTCGTGAGTTTAGGTTGGATGCCCGGACGGCATGAAGGATAAAAAGCAGAAACCGCCCTCACCCCTCGATGCCGAGCACCTTGTAATCCCTGTCCTCAACCGCCTTTGTCAGAACCGCATCATCAACATCCGCGCTCAGTGTAACGACTGCTGTCCCGCTCTCATGGCTGACAACGGCCTCGCTCACGCCATCCAGGTTTTCCAGCGCCTTTTTTACGCTGGCTTCACAGTGACCGCACATCATTCCTTCAATCTTCATTGTCTTTGTCATTTCAGCTTCTCCTTTACTGATTTCATTTTCTGTATGCTGATCAGCCTCTGCTTTATCCGGCTGCATACGATCTTCTTCCTTCTCATGTCCCAGAAGTCTGCCGTCCTCCGGTATCGTGAGCGCTTTCTTATGCTTCCTGTCTCTGGAAGCATCGTGGACGTCCATGAAATTAAGCCGCAGCGCGTTGGTCACCACGCAGAAGCTGGACAGGCTCATGGCTGCAGCGCCGAGCATCGGGTTCATGGTGATCCCGAGCAGTTTCACATATGCGCCGGCAGCTGTCGGGATCAGCAGGGTGTTGTAGATCAGCGCCCAGAACAGGTTCTCAATGATGTTCCTGTATGTCCGCCTGCTCAGCCGGACTGCGGCAGCAACGTCTGTCAGGGAGTTTTTCATCAGCACGACATCAGCCGCATCTATGGCGACATCCGTTCCCGCACCGATGGCGATACCGATGTCCGCGCGGGTCAGGGCCGGCGCATCGTTGATCCCGTCGCCCACCATGGCCACCTTGCCGTATTCCATCAGCTCCCTGATCACACTCTCCTTGCCTTCAGGCAGCACACCGGCAACCACCTCATTGACGCCGGCGATCTTTCCCACTGCTTTTGCCGTGCGCTCATTGTCGCCGGTCAGCATCACCACATGAATGCCCATATTCTGAAGCTCGCGGACAGCCTGGGCAGAGTCTTCCTTGATGGCATCCGCTACGGCAATGATCCCGAGAAGGCGGTCATCCTCGGCAAAAAACATGGGGGTCTTGCCCTCGCCGGTCAGATCCTGATAAGCCGCTTCGATCCGGCTGCTTAAGCCTACCTTCGAGCTGATGAAATCCCTGTTTCCGCCATAGATCATCCGTCCGTTGAATCTGGCTGACAGTCCGTTGCCCGGCAAAGCTGTGAATTCAGTTACTTCCCCGGTCCTGACCTGGTTTTCTTCACCGTATCTGACAACTGCTTTCGCCAATGGGTGTTCGCTCTTTCTTTCCAGCGCGATGGCGAAACGGATCAGTTCATGGCTTGTGGAAGCTTCGGACGGGATAATGTCTGTCACAACCGGTTCTCCGCTGGTTATGGTTCCTGTTTTGTCCAGGGCGATGATCTGGACATTTCCTGTTTCCTGGAGCGCCTCAGCGGTTTTGAACAGGATCCCGTTCTTCGCCCCCATCCCGTTGCCCACCATGATGGCCACAGGAGTAGCCAGGCCCAGCGCACAGGGGCAGCTGACGACCAGTACACAGATCGCGCGGGCGAGTGAAAAGCCGATATCACCGCCTGCCAGGAGCCAGATCAGCATTGTGACCAGCGCGATGCAGATCACCGCCGGTACAAACACACCCGAAATACGGTCAGCCAGCCTGGCAACAGGCGCCTTGGTGGCCGCAGCATCCGAAACCATCTGAATGATCTGCGACAGCGTCGTATCTTCACCGACCCTTGTCGCCTCACAGGTCAGGAAACCCGACTGATTAAGCGTTGCCGAAGACACCTCGTCTCCGGGTGCCTTGTCGACCGGAATGCTCTCTCCTGTAAGCGCTGCCTCATTGACAGCACTGTTTCCCTCGATGACACGGCCATCCACCGGGATGCTCTCACCGGGTTTGACGACAAAAATATCGCCTGTGCAAACTTCATCAATGGGTACCGTGATCCGTTTCCCGTCCCTCACGAGCGTCGCCGTCTTAGGTGCCAGCTTCATCAGGCTTTTCAGGGCGTTAGTGGTTTTCCCCTTGGAATATGCCTCCAGCATTTTTCCGACTGTGATCAGTGTCAGGATCATAGCCGCAGATTCGAAGTAGAACTCCATCATGTATTTCATGACAGCTTCCGCGTTTCCATCCACCTGAGCCCGCGTCATGGCAAGCAGCATGCATGTGGAATACACAAAAGCGGCGGAGGAGCCAAGAGCGATCAGCGTATCCATATTCGGAGCCCCGTGAAACAGGCTCTTGTATCCGCTGGTAAAGAATTTCTGGTTGATCACCATGACGATCCCGGCCAGCAGCATCTGTACGATTCCCATCGCGACATGGTTGTCGTTGAAGAATGCGGGCAGGGGCCATCCCCACATCATATGACCCATGGAAAAATACATCAGGATCAGAAGAAATCCTGCCGAAACGATCAGCCGCCGGCGAAGCTTCGGCGTCTCATGATCCTTCAGCGCCTCCTCCTGTTCAGCCAGTCTGGCAGATGTACCGGCAGCGCTCTTTCTCCCGTTCCCCGCATGGCTGTCTGCCCTGCCGGAAGCATTCTTGACGGAAGCGCCGTATCCCGCGGCCTCCACAGCCCTGATGACATCAGCCGGATCGGCAGTTCCCTCCACGCCCATTGCGTTTGTCAAAAGACTCACGCTGCAGCTTTCCACGCCCGGGACTTTTGACACCGCCTTCTCAACCCTGGCCTGACATGCCGCGCAGCTCATTCCTGTCACTGTATACTGATCCATTCTGCTCTCTCCTTACTACTTCATCATTTTCTGAAGTGTCCTGACCAGTTCCTCGAGCTTTTCACTGTTCCCTTCCCGGACATCATCCACAACACAGCTTCGGATATGATTTGCAAGAAGGACTTTTGTAAAGCTGTTAAGCGCGCAGTTGGCCGCCGATACCTGATTCAGTACATCGATACAATACGCATCCTGCTCGAGCATTCTTCTGATCCCGCGGATCTGTCCCTCAACCCGGTTCAGCCGGTGGATCAGGTCTTTGTATTCATCCTCTGACCGGATTTTGGACTGTGAAGCGCAGCATGCCGGAACCGGTCCGCATTCTTCCTGCAGTTCCTTCCGTTCATTCCGGATATCCATTTCTTCTTTTTCCGTGTTCAGCTGTTGTTTCATAACCTCGCCTGTCTTTCATCTGCAGATCT
>JAGCAV010000375.1 GCA_017652545.1 Lachnospiraceae bacterium | reverse complement strand
TGCCGGAGCTGATCAAGCAGGGTTTTGTGTACCTGGCTACACCGCCCCTCTATAAACTGGAAAAGAATAAAAAGGTCTGGTATGCCTACAGTGATGAAGAACTGGCCAGGATCCTTGAAGATGTGGGGAGAGACCAGAACAACAAGATCCAGCGCTATAAGGGTCTTGGCGAGATGGATGCCGAACAGCTGTGGGAAACCACCATGGATCCCGAAAAACGGATCCTGAAACGGGTGACGATCGATGATGATCAGGGATCGGCACTGGATGTGACCTTTACCACACTGATGGGTGATCAGGTGGAGCCAAGAAGAGAATTTATTGAACTTAACGCCGACAGAGTCAGAAATCTTGACGTTTAAAAAGACAGACTTTTTGAAAGGACATCATTTTGGAAGACAATATTTTTGACAAAATTCATGAAGTAGATCTGAAAAGAACCATGGAGGAATCATACATTGATTACGCGATGAGCGTCATTGCCTCCAGGGCTCTTCCCGATGTCAGAGACGGATTGAAACCGGTTCAGCGACGGGTCCTCTATTCCATGATCGAGCTGAACAACGGTCCTGACAAGCCTCACAGGAAATGCGCGCGTATCGTGGGTGATACCATGGGTAAGTACCATCCCCACGGAGACAGTTCCATTTACGGTGCGCTGGTCAATATGGCGCAGGACTGGTCTTTCAGGTATCCGCTCGTAGACGGACACGGAAATTTCGGTTCCGTTGACGGAGACGGCGCTGCTGCCATGCGTTACACGGAAGCCCGTCTGAGCAGGATCTCCATGGAGATGCTCTCGGACATCAATAAGGATACAGTTGACTTTGTTCCCAACTTCGACGAGACGGAAAAGGAACCCACGATCCTGCCCTCCCGTTTTCCGAATCTGCTTGTCAATGGTACGACCGGTATAGCGGTCGGCATGGCGACCAATATTCCGCCTCACAACCTGCGAGAGGTGATCGGGGCTGTCGTGAAGATCATTGATGACCGGATCGAAGACAGAAGTACGACGATCGAGGACATCATGGAGATCGTGAAGGGTCCTGATTTCCCGACAGGCGCGATGATCCTGGGGCGTTCCGGTATTGAGGAAGCCTATCGGACAGGCCGCGGAAAGATCCGGGTCAGAGCCGTAACGGATATTGAAACGCTTCCTTCAGGAAGAAGCCGCATCGTTGTGACGGAACTTCCGTACCTGGTCAACAAAGCCCGCCTGATCGAAAAAATGGCGGAGCTTGTCAAGGAAAAAAAGATCGACGGCATTACGGCGATCACGGATGAGTCAAGCCGTGAAGGCATGCGCGTGACCATCGATGTACGCCATGACGCCAATGCCAACGTGATCCTGAACCGGCTGTTCAAGCATACGCAGCTGCAGGATACCTTTGGCGTCAATATGCTGGCCCTGGTGAACAACCAGCCGAAGATCATGAACATCCAGGAGATCCTGGAGCATTACCTGAAGCACCAGGAGGACGTTGTCACACGCAGGACCAGATATGATCTGAACAAGGCGCAGGAGCGGGCTCATATCCTGGAAGGTCTGCTGATCGCGCTGGATCACATTGATGAAGTGATCCAGATCATCCGCTCCAGCCGCACGACGCAGATTGCCAAGGAAGGCCTGATGGCGCGCTTCGGTCTCTCGGACGCGCAGGCACAGGCGATCGTTGATATGCGTCTGCGTGCCCTGACCGGTCTGGAAAGGGAAAAGCTGGAGGAAGAATATGCCCAGCTGAAAAAGAGAATCGAAGAACTCAAGGCGATTCTGGCTGATGAGAAGCTTCTGCTCGGAGTCATCAGGACAGAAATCCTCCAGATCTCCGAAAAATACGGGGATGACAGAAGGACATCCATCGGGATGGATGTGTATGATCTGTCGACCGAGGACCTGATCCCCGAACAGAACGTGGTGATCACGATGAGCCATCTCGGCTATGTGAAGCGGATGACATCGGACAATTTCCACTCACAGAACCGCGGCGGCAAGGGCATCAAGGGCATGCAGACCATTGACACGGATTATGTCGCTGATCTGCTGATGACATCGACCCACGATTATCTCCTCTTCTTTACGAACAAGGGACGGGTCTACAGGCTGAAAGCCTATGAGATACCCGAATCCGGGAGAAACAGCCGCGGAACGGCCGCCATCAATCTTCTGGAGCTGATGCCGGAGGAGAAGGTGACCAGACTGATCGTGCTGACAAGGGACGATTTTGATTCTGACAAACATCTTGTGATCGCTACCCGCCGCGGGTTCATCAAACGGACGCTGCTGTCGGAGTACGCCAATGTCCGGAAGAAAGGCCTTGCCGCCATCAACCTTAGGGATGACGACGAGCTGATCGATGTGAAGTTCACGGATGATAACAAGGACATCTTCCTCGTGACAAAGAAGGGTCTGTGCGCCCGTTTCCATGAGACCGATGCCAGGGCTATGGGCCGTGTCTCCATGGGTGTGACCGGGATCCGCCTTTCAGAGCAGGATGAGGTGGTTTCCATGATCATCTCCGACGAGGGCGAATACATGCTGACCGTATCCGAGAAAGGAATCGGAAAGCTGACAGCCCTGAAGGAATTCGCCGTTCATCACAGAGGTACCAAGGGTATGCTCTGCTACCGGATCGCGGAGCGGACCGGCAATGTGATCGGTGCCATAGGGGCGGAAACCGAAGATGAGATCATGATGATCAACACAAACGGGATCATTATACGCATGAGCTGCCGGAACATATCCATCACGGGAAGAAGCGCTTCCGGTGTGAAGCTGATGAACCTGCAGGAAGACGAGACGGTCGTCAGTTTTACAAAGGTCCTTGACAGTGATGAAGTTTCCGAAGAGGAAGCCGGTGATGAGGAAGGATCCGGGGAGACATCATGAAATTAAAAAATCTGATTTTTGCAGTCCTTTTTGCAGCCGCAGCTGCACTTCCTGCTGCGGCTGCGAATACTGTTGCGATCGATCCGGGTCATCAGGGCGAATGGGTCAACATGAGTGATACCGAACCCGTGGCACCCGGCTCATCGGAGATGAAGGCAAAGGCGTCAACGGGAACCACCGGCCGCTTTTCAGGCGTGCCGGAGTATCAGCTCAATCTGGATATTTCCCTGAAACTGCGGGACGAACTGCTTCAGAGAGGATATGAAGTAATCCTGACCAGAGAGGATAATGACAAGGCGATCAGCAATTCGGAGCGGGCTCTGATGGCCGCTGATCTCGGCGGTGATGTGTATGTCAGGATCCACGCGAACGGCGCTGATGATCCGTCGGTGAACGGCGCGCTGGCCATGACCATGTCACCGGATAATCCGTATGTGGGAAGCCTGTTCGAAAAAAGTTATGAACTGGCCGGAGACATCCTGAATGCATACTGTGCTGAAACAGGGTTTTCCAATCTTGGCATTCAGTACTACGACAACATGACCGGAATCAACTGGAGCCGGATCCCTGTGATGATCCTGGAGATGGGCTTTATGACCAATCAGTCGGATGACATGGCCATGCAGGATCCTTCCATGCAGGAACGCATGGTCAAAGGAATCGCCGACGGGCTGGATGCGTGGTTTGCCGTAAACGGAGAGACACAGGTTGAACCTGCCGGCACCGAGGCTGATACCGGGGCCGGTACCGAAACTGCCGGCACGGAGAAGGAAACAGAGGATA
>JAGCAV010000374.1 GCA_017652545.1 Lachnospiraceae bacterium | reverse complement strand
TGTTAAATTGTTGATTGATATTATATCAATTATTACCCCTTTGTCAATATCATGAGACCTCGCAGCTCATCCGGTCCTACTCCAGATCCTCGATCATCTGCTGCGCGACCCGTTTTCTGGTCAGGCCATGATCCATCGCTTCACGTCCGATCAGACTGTGCGCCTCATCCTCCGTCAGATGCCTTTTTTCGACCAGGAGGATCTTGGCTTTGCTGACCAGGCGGAGTTCATCCATTTTTTCGGCTGCCCTGCGGACCTGCTGCTGTAGTTCGTGGATCCTGCCGCGGACTGCGGCAAGATACCGGACCGCGTGGCCGAGCCGCTCCTGCGAAGCAGGTTTTGCAAGCGCAAGAATCCCCATGTCCGTCACGTGTTCGAGCACATTGTCATATACCTCCGCCGGCACGACCATCAGGACAGAGGCTCCCCACTTCCGGGCCGCGTCCGCCGCCAGCTCATGTCCGAATTCATCGGGAAGCGGACAGTTGACCACGACCAGGTCATATTCATGCTCAAGCAGGCACCGTCTCGCAGATGCCGCATTCCTGTGAAATCCGGGCGGCAGAAATCTTCCGCGTGAGAGGACCTTGCGCACCTGTGCATCAAATTTCTCTGACCCGGAAACAACCAGAATGGAGTATTGTTTCTCCCCCATTTTGGGCATAACTATCCTCTCCTTAATGTTTCATGTAGGTTCGGATCAGTTCTTCCGGTACGATCCCTTTAACAAATGCACTCTCTTTCGCCAGCTTGCCCGCCTCTTTTCTGGACCCCGGAAGAAGGAGCCCGTTTTCATCCATCTCCGGCGGAAGCTCACATTTATTCTGTATGCCGTAGAGTCCCGCATGGATCAGCAGCGCATAGACAAGGTACGGATTGCCGGAGGCATCCGGGGAACGCAGCTCGGCGCGGGTCCTGCCCTGCCAGGTCTCCAGATACAGAAGCTCTGATTCTCCCGCTCCCGACCAGTTCACACGGTCCGGCGCGCTGCTGTTTCCGAGTCTGGTGTAGGAAGCGTCCGTCGGATTCAGGAACAGGGTGATCTCCCTGATCTTCTCAAGGATTCCGGCCGCCGCCATTCTCACCACATCATGTCCGTCCCGGTCCGTTGCATACATATTGATGTGATAGCCGTTTCCGGGCTTGTCAGCCAGAGGCATCGGGGAGAAATCCGCAACCAGCCCAAAGCTGTCAGCCACCGTGCTGACCGCCATTTTGAAAGTCGTCACCTGGTCAGCCGCTTTCATCGGTTTCGCGTAATGAAAGTCGATCTCGTTCTGTCCCGGTCCGCGCTCATGGTGGGAGCGCTCCGGCGCAAGCCCCATTCTTTCGATCGTGAGGCAGATCTCACGTCTGACGTTTTCGCACCGGTCAAGCGGCGCGATATCCAGGTATCCGGCCTCATCATAAGGGATTTTCGTCGGATTCCCGTCATCGTCCTTGACAAAGAGATAGAATTCCGATTCTGTCCCGAAGCGGAACTCGATCCCGGCTTCCTTTGCTTTCTGCACCGCGGTCTTTAAGATCGCTCTGGTGTCTGTTTCATAAGCCTGTCCGTCAGGCCTGCAGACATCACAGTACATGCGCAGGACCCGGCCGCTGTCCGGCCGCCAGGGCAGGACCGTAAGCGTGGAGGGATCAGGCTTCAGGTACAGGGAAGCATAGGGACATTCTTCAAACCCCGTGATCGCCCGGGCATTGATGGGAATCCCCTCACCAAAGGCCTTCTTCATCTCACCCGGCATCACGGAGATGTTCTTCTGTTTCCC
The DNA here is from genome assembly GCA_017652545.1 of Lachnospiraceae bacterium. Next base: position 7,145 of record JAGCAV010000374.1, on the reverse strand, counting down.
GTAAGCGTCCCGAAAAGCCAGACGGATAAATTTGGCGTCTTCCTCCTCAATGTACTTCATCACTTCATCAAATGTGTAACTCATGGACTACCTCTCCACTCTCAACTCTCCAAACTCCACTCTGCTTCCCGCAGCTCCACTCTCAACTCTCAACTCTCAACACTTTTATCCAGCGCCGCCCTGACAAACTCCCTGAAGAGCGGGTGCGGCCTGTTGGGCCTTGACTTGAATTCCGGATGATACTGGACACCCAGGAAAAACGGATATCCCGCAAGTTCAACGGTCTCCACCAGCCGGTCGTCGGGCGATGTTCCCGAGATGACCAGTCCCGCCTGTGTCAGGACTTCCCTGTAGTCGTTGTTGAATTCATATCTGTGCCTGTGCCGCTCGCTGATCTGATCTGCCCCGTAGCATTTTTCCATCAGCGTCCCCGGCCGGATCCGGCACGGGTAGCTTCCCAGCCTGAGGGTTCCGCCCTTGTCGATCTCGTCAGACTGCCCGGGCATAAAGTCAATGACCTTATGCTCCGACGCGTTGTGGAACTCCCCGGAACAGGCATCGGAAATGCCGGCTGCGTGCCTGGCAAATTCGATCACGGCAATCTGCATCCCCAGGCAGATCCCGAAGTAGGGAACATGATTTGTCCGCGCGTACTGCGCAGCCAGGATCATCCCCTCGATTCCCCTGTCCCCGAAGCCGCCCGGGACGATGATCCCGGACACACCGGCCAGCTTCTGCCGCACATCTTCCTCATCCATCTCCTCGGAATCGATCCATTCGATCCGGACATGGGCCTGCAGCGCAAAGCCGGCATGCGTCAGGGCTTCCGCCACGGACAGATAGGCGTCATGCAGCTGCACATATTTTCCGACAAGCCCGATGGTCACCTCCCGGTCCCTGTCGCTGATCTTCTTCACCAGGCCTTCCCATTCTGTCAGATCGGGCGGCGGCGCGTCGATCCCCAGTTCCCGGCAGACAATGCCGGAAAACCCCGATCTTTCCAGCATCAGCGGCGCCTCATACAGGTTGTCAAGCGTCCTGTTCTCGATCACGCAGTCTTCCCTGACATTGCAGAACATGGCGATCTTCCGGAAAATGCTCTCTTCCAGCGGCTCGTTGCACCGAAGGACGATGATGCCCGGCATGATTCCCATCCCCTGCAGTTCCTTCACGGAATGCTGTGTCGGCTTCGACTTGTGCTCATGGGATCCGTGCAGATACGGGACCAGCGTCACGTGGATGAACAGGCTGTTCTCCCTGCCGACCTCGATCGAGATCTGCCTGACCGCTTCCAGAAACGGCTGGGATTCAATGTCACCGATCGTCCCGCCGATCTCCGTGATGATCACATCCGCGCCGGTTTCCCGGCCGGCCCGGTAGATAAACTCCTTGATCTCATTCGTGATGTGGGGAATGACCTGCACCGTGGATCCGAGGTACTCTCCCCTGCGCTCCTTATTCAGCACATTCCAGTATACCTTGCCGGAAGTGAGATTGGAATACTTTGTCAGATTCTCATCGATGAACCGCTCATAGTGTCCCAGATCCAGGTCCGTCTCCGCCCCGTCTTCGGTCACATAGACCTCGCCGTGCTGATAGGGACTCATCGTTCCGGGGTCGATATTGATATAGGGATCCAGCTTCTGGGCCGCCACTTTCAGGCCCTTTGCCTTCAGAAGTCTTCCGAGCGAAGCCGCCGTGACACCTTTTCCCAGACCGGAGACCACGCCGCCGGTCACAAAAATATATTTTGTCATCATACCCACCTCTTCGTGCGTCAACAGGAATGCTTCTGCTGCCTTACGTTACAGTTTCCTGAACCGTTCCATTGCTTCGACCGTGTTTTCTCTGCTTCCGAAAGCCGTCAGCCTGAAATAGTGCTCCCCGTTCGGGCCAAATCCCGACCCCGGGGTGCCCACGATGTTCGCTTTTGTAAGAAGATCGTCAAAGAACTCCCAGCTTGTCATTTCACCGGGTGCCCTGAGCCAGATGTAAGGCGCGTTGACGCCCCCGGACACCTCATATCCGGCCTGCGCCAGTCCTTCACGGATCAGCCTGGCGTTTTCCATGTAGTATGCGATCTGCTCCCGGATCTGTTTCTGTCCCTGTTCGGAGTAGACTGCTTCCCCGGCCCGCTGAATGATGTACGGCGCCCCGTTGTACTTGGTTCCGTGCCGTCTTGCCCACAGCGGCCACAGCTCAGCACCGCCGGTCTTCAGAGCCTTTGGAACAACGGTGTATCCCAGGCGCAGCCCCGTAAATCCGGCTGTCTTTGAAAATGAACGGAACTCGATCGCGCACTGCGTCGCGCCTTCGCACTCATAGATGCTGTGGGGTACATCCGGCTGCGAAATATACGCTTCATAGGCCGAATCATAAAGGATCACGGCGTCATGCGCACGGGCGTAATCCACCCATTTCTGAAGCCGGTCTTTTGTCATCACGGCTCCGGTCGGATTGTTCGGGAAGCACAGGTAGATCAGGTCCGGCGCTTCCTCCGGCAGTTGCGGCGCAAAACCGTTTTCTGCCGTGCACGGCATGTAGATCACGCCTTCGAAGCACCCCCGTTCGGGATCATAGAGGCCGGTCCTTCCGGCCATCACGTTGGAATCAACATAAACGGGATACACCGGGTCGCACACGGCGATCCGGTTATCTGTCCCGAAGATCTCCTGAATATTGGCGCAGTCGCATTTGGCTCCGTCTGATACGAAAATCTCATCCGCACTGATGCTGCAGCCCCTGCTTCTGTAATCTTCCCGGGCAATCACGTCCCGTAAAAACGCGTACCCCAGATCAGGCGCATATCCGCGAAACGTCTCGGCCTGTCCCATCTCGTCGACTGCGACATGCAGCGCTGAAATGACGGCCGGCGCGATCGGCTGTGTCACATCGCCGATCCCCAGACGTATCACCTTTGCGTCCGGGTGTGTCTCCTCAAACGCCCTGACTTTTTTCCCAATCATCGAAAACAGATAGCTTCCCGGAAGCTTCAGATAATTCTCATTCACTTTTGCCATAATCTGCTCCTTAGTCACTTGTCAGTATGATTCTGTGAGAAATGGCAACTGTATTTCAGACTTTCAACTCCACTCTCAACACTCCACACTTCACCTTTTACAAATTGGTATACCCCATCAGTGCCTGATCCACTTCCCTTGCGGCGCTGCGGCCTTCCGCGATGGCCCATACCACCAGGGACTGCCCGCGGTGCATGTCGCCGGCCGTGTAGATCTTTGTCTTAGTCGTCGCATGGGCGCCCGGCGCCGTCTTCACATTGGTCCGTCCGTCCGTTTCAACGCCGAAATCTTCCGTGACATACTTTTCACTTCCCAGGAATCCTGCCGCGATCAGGACAAGTCCTGCCGATACGGTCCGCTCGGAACCTTCCACAGGGACCATCATCATTCTGCCGCTCTTTTCATCCTTCTTCGGCATCAGGGAGACCAGGACGGCCTGCTTGAGGCATCCCTTTTTGTCCTTGATGAATTCTTTGACGGTCGTCTGGTACACCCTCGGATCCGCGCCGAATTTCCATATGGCCTCCTCCTGGCCGTAATCCGTCTTCAGGACCTTCGGCCACTCGGGCCACGGATTGGAGGGCAGCCTGCCCTTCGGCGGCTCGGGCATCATCTCCAGCTGGGTCACGGTCTTCGCACCGAGCCGGATACAGGTCCCGACGCAGTCATTGCCTGTATCACCGCCGCCGATCACGATCACATCCTTACCATATACCAGCTTTTCGGGCGCCCCGTCAATGAACCAGCGGGGTGTTTTTCCCGGAGTACCGGATCCTTTGCGTCTGCCCGTCCTGACCTGTGCTCCCGCAGGCAGATCCCCCGGCAGCGCAAGTTCCCCGTCCAGCAGATGTTTTGTCACGGTTCCCAGGAAATCCACCGCGAAATAGATTCCCTTTGCGTCCCTTCCCGGGGCTGAAATGTCCCTGGGGTTGGAGGCGCCGCAGGCGAGGATAATGCCGTCATATTCCTTCTCCAGATCAGCTGCCGATATATCCTTCCCCACATCGACCCCTGTCACAAACCGGACCCCGGCCTGTTCCATCAGGGCAATGCGTCTGTCGATCACCGTTTTATCCAGCTTCATGTTCGGGATGCCGTACCGGAGCAGGCCGCCGATCCGGTCCTTCCGCTCATAGACCGTGACCTCGTGGCCTCTCCTGTTAAGCAGCTGCGCAGCCGCAAGCCCGGACGGGCCGCTGCCGATCACGGCCACCTTCTTGCCGGTCCTCTCCGGCGGTGTCTCTTCCTCCACCAGACCGTGCGCAAAGGCATGCTCGATCACCGCTTTTTCATTCTCCTTGGTGGAAACAGGCGCGTTGTGCAGGCCGCAGGTACAGGCCGCCTCACACAGAGCAGGGCAGACACGGGAGGTAAACTCCGGGAAGCTGTGCGTCATCGAAAGCCTTCGGTAGGCCTGCTCCATCCGCCCCCTGTAAACCAGGTCATTCACTTCCGGCACCAGATTGTGAAGGGGGCATCCGGAAGCCATACCCGCGATCATCACCCCGCCCTGGCAGAACGGCACGCCGCAGTCCATGCACCTGGCCGCCTGCTCCTGCTGCGCAGAAAGCGGAAGCGGCATATGGAACTCCAGGAAATCCCCTGTCCGCAGCTGCTCGTTCCTGACGGGTCCGTCTATCCGGTCATATTCCAGAAAACCAGTTGTCTTACCCATTATTCACCTCCCACGAACGCTCTGAATGCTTCGATCTTTGCCTCTTCAGGATCCGCGCCGCGCTCCTCGCTCTCAGCGATCAGCCGGAGGATCTCCTTGTAATCCGTCGGGATGATTTTTTTGAAGCGGGGTACATAGGCTTCGAAATTCTCCAGGATCTCCCGTCCCTTTTCGGAGCCGGTATGTGCCACATGCGCTTCAATGATCCTGCGAAGCTGTACACGGTCCGTCTTGGTCTCCACATTTTCCATCTGTACAAGCTGCTTGTTCAGGTTCCGGTACAGCCGGTTCTCCTCATCCAGGACGTAGGCGATCCCGCCGCTCATGCCTGCCGCAAAGTTCTTTCCGACAGATCCGAGCACGACCACACAGCCGCCTGTCATGTATTCGCATCCGTGTTCGCCGAGGCCCTCCACCACGCAGGTGGCGCCTGAATTCCGGATGCAGAAGCGTTCACCGGCCATGCCTGCGATATAGGCTTCTCCGGATGTCGCGCCGTACAGGGCCACGTTGCCGATGATGATGTTTTCCCGCGGATCGTATGCGGCCTCCTTCGGAGAACGGACCACCAGTTTCCCGCCGGAAAGTCCCTTACCGAAATAGTCGTTGGAATCGCCTGTAAGGTCCAGCGTCAGTCCCCTGGGGATGAATGCCCCGAAGCTTTGTCCCCCGGACCCGGTGCAGCGGACCCGGATCGTATCATCGCTCAGGCCTTCCGGATGGCGTCTGGTGATCTTCTCTCCCAGAAGCGTCCCGAATGTTCTGTCCGTATTACCGACCTCGACAGCGATCTCCGACTTCTCCCCGGTTTCAATTGATCTTTGGACATCCGGCGAGGCGATCAGGACGGTCTCGTCCTTGGTATTCTCCAGCTTGAAATCATACCGGTATTCGGGATGGAAAAATGATTTTTCTCTTTCCGTTCCCGACATGTCCAGCAGAATCTTTGTCAGATCCAGGCGTTTCTGCCTCTCAGAAAGATCTCCTCGAACCTTCAGCAGATCCGTCCTTCCCACAAGTTCATTCACGGATCTGACGCCAAGCGCTGCCATGATCTCGCGCAGCTGCCTTGCGATAAAGTGCATGAAATTTTCAACATATTCGGGCTTGCCGGAGAACCGTTTGCGAAGCTCCGGATTCTGGGTGGCCACACCCATGGACAGGTGTCTGACTGGCAGACCCGCATCATGACGCATCCCATGGTGATCAGCGGCGCTGTCGCGAACCCGAATTCTTCCGCCCCCAGGATGGCTGCGATGGCAACATCCCGGCCGCTCATCAGCTTTCCGTCCGTCTCGATCACCACCTGGTTCCTCAGTCCGTTGGCCACCAGCGTCTGGTGTGTTTCAGCCAGCCCGAGTTCCCATGGCAGGCCCGCGTTGTGAATGGAAGAGATCGGCGCGGCGCCGGTCCCTCCGTCATAGCCGGAGATCAGGACCACGCCGGCACCCGCCTTGGCCACGCCGGCCGCCACGGTTCCCACACCGGCCTCGGATACCAGCTTCACGGATATGCGTGCCTGGCTGTTGGCTTTCTTCAGATCATAGATCAGCTGTGCCAGATCCTCGATCGAATAGATATCGTGATGCGGAGGCGGCGAAATCAGGCTGACGCCCGGTGTGGAATGCCTGGTCTTTGCGATCCAAGGATAGACCTTCCGGCCCGGCAGATGGCCGCCCTCCCCGGGCTTGGCCCCCTGCGCCATCTTGATCTGAATCTCCTTTGCGCTCACCAGGTACCGGCTCGTCACACCGAACCTTGCGCTGGCCACCTGCTTGATGGCTGAGCTGCGGTCATTGTCCGTACCCGCCGAAAGGATGCGCTCCTCGCTCTCACCGCCCTCACCGCTGTTGGACTTGCCGTGCAGATGGTTCATGGCAATGGCCAGGGTCTGGTGGGCCTCCTCCGAAATGGATCCGTAGGACATGGCGCCTGTCTTGAACCGCATGACGATCGTATCCTCACTCTCCACCTCCTCAAGGGGAACGCCTTCCCCGGGATAAACAAATTCCAGAAGGCTTCGAAGATACCCTGTCTGTTCGGCATTCACCATATCCGTATACTGTTTGAACTTTTCATAGTTTCCCTCGCGCGCTGCGCACTGGAGCATGTGAATGGTCTGCGGGTTGTATCTGTGATGCTCACCCTGGCTGCGTTCCTTGTGCCGTCCGACCGGCGTCAGTTCCAGATTGACGGGAAGTCCCAGGGGATCGAACGCGCGGCTGTGCTGCTCATCGCAGGCTTTTCCGATGTCCTCCAGCGTGATCCCGCCTACCCGGCTGGCTGTGCCGGCAAAATAGGAGCGGATCACATCGTCCGAAATACCGATTGCTTCAAAGATCTTGCTTCCCTGGCAGGCATCGTCAAGATTGCTTCCAAGATGGGGATCTCCACGATCCAGTCCTACCAGGGAAGCAAGATCTTTGAAGCGATCGGTATTTCGGACGATG
>JAGCAV010000373.1 GCA_017652545.1 Lachnospiraceae bacterium | reverse complement strand
CTCCAGGTCCCGGAAGCATGGTTCCCCGAACTGTTCAAAGATCCGGCTGACGGGCATTCCTTTCCTCGCCGCGATCATCTCATCCGTGTCCGCAAACGGCACACCCAGCATCCCGGCCAGCGCCCTGCCCACCGTGGTCTTGCCGCTTCCCATAAAACCGATCAGGAAGATTATTCCATGCATGCCTTTTTGTCCTTTCCGGGCCGCAGCCCGTGTGTCTTACGCTGCCGCGTCGATCGCCTTGATCATGTAGTTGTAGATCTTTTCGGAAGTCGGCTTCATGTAATGAAGCCCGTCTCCGCCGGGTATTCCGCCTCCGGTCACCCAGCCTGTCTTCATCAGGTAATCATAGGTATCGATCCAGGTATAATACTTCTTTGTCCCGGCCTTCAGCGTCCTGTTAAAACTCAATACTGCCGACGCGGATGCCGGGATGTTGAGATACCCGTTCGCCCGGGCCCTGACGGGGTCATAGGGATTCACGGACATGACAAAGAGCCGGCACCCCATTTTGATCAGTTTTCGCGCGATCGAGCGGTAATACGGAACATACCGTCCGGCCATCGTCAGGTTGTTGACACCGAAATTCAGCACAACCGCCATCGGCTTTCCCGTTTTTTTCGCGTACTTCCTGTGCTTCCTGACCGACTTAAGGAGCCGTTTGTATCCATGCTGCTTAAACCAGGTCAGGCCGCCGCCGTTTTTGTAGATGAATGTCGTTTTTCTGACCTGTTCCCCGACGTGTTTTTTCATGTACATGGTCCGGGAATCGCCGACCATGAACACCCAGTGATATTTTTTTGTCCTGGATACAGAAGCGGCCTGCGCGCAGGTCACCGTCAGGCACACCGCGAGCAGGCAGATGAGTATGATTCCCGTTTTTCTGTTTCTTATCATCATATATGTAAAGCTATCTTCCCGGCAGCGGGCGAAATCCCTGCCGGCCTATTTGAATGTCAGGGACGGGAACAGGTTCGCGTCGGTGTGAGGCAGGAAACAGCTGGCGACGAACTCGTCCATATAGGTCGGTTCGTTGGAGAGCTCCAGGTAGGTCATGTTCCTGGCGATCTCCTCCACCTTTGCCTCGGCCTCATTGGAGAGCAGCATACAGTAGGCGCCGGAAAGGGATGAGTTTCCGATATAGTGGAATTTCTCCAGCGGGATATCAGGGAACATACCGATGTTCACGGCATTGCGCATATTGATGCCGCTGCCGATTCCGCCGGCCACATAGACATCGTCGATCATGTCCATCGTGAAATCCAGGGACCCCAGCATCACGCGGATGGCCGAGAAGATCGCCCCTTTCGCCCGCATGAAATTGTCGATGTCCACCTCGTTGATCTCCACATCCTTGACCGAGGCGGCATCCTCCTTGTAGGCGATCACATAGCTGCCCATCCCGTATTTGTCGTAGCGGATACGCTCTCCCTTCCGGATAAATTTTCCTTTGGGGTCAATGATCCCGCAGCGGAACAGTTCACTGATCATGTCGATGATCCCGGAACCGCAGAGGCCGACGGGCTTTTCTCCCTCCCCGCCAATCACCGAATAGGACGGCTCCATGGTGTCCCTGTCAATCTCGACCGCTTCGATCGCGCCGGCTGTCGCCCGCATGCCGCAGCTGATATCCCCGCCCTCAAAGGCAGGTCCCGCTGAGCAGGCGCAGCTCATCATGAACTCCTCGTTTCCGAATACCAGCTCGCCGTTCGTGCCAAGGTCAATAAACAGGGACATCTCCGGCCGGTTCCAGATACAGCTGGCAAAGGTGCCGGCTGTGATGTCGCCGCCCACATAGCTGCCGATGTTCGGCGCGATGATCACCCTTGCGTGCGGATAGATGCAAAGGCCCAGGTCCTGTCCGTGTACCGAGTGGGATTCAAAAAATGTCGGAATGTAGGGTTCCATCCGCACGGGGTCTGAGTACAGTCCCAGTAGCAGATGGTTCATCGTCGTGTTGCCTGAAACGCACATGCGGTAGATGCTGCTGGCCTTGATGTTCCCCAGCTGACACATGTGATTGATCAGCGGGTTGATCGTCTCCTTGACGACGGCATCGTGCAGTTTTTTCTGTCCGCCCGGCTTCAGGGATTCGATGATCCGGTTGATCACATCCGCGCCGTACCGGATCTGTCCGTTTCCGGTGGATGCCTTGGAGAGGATCCGGCCTGTTTTCATATCGATCAGCATGGCTGCCACCGAAGTGGTCCCTATGTCCACCGCCACGCCGCAGACATACCATTCCCTGTCCACGCCGACTATGTCAAGCACCTCCGCCTTCGGGGAAGTGCGGCTTAATCTGATCACGCATTTGACATCAAAGTGATGGGTCCGCAGTACCTTCGAAAGCTTTTTGATCACATAGAAGGAGATCCTGACCTCCTCCACATGACACGCTTCCATGACTGCCCGCTTCAGCCGCTCATTGTCCGGCATGGTGTCGTCAAGCGTCGGCTCGCTCATGGTGATCCGCAGAATCTCCAGATCATTCTTCAGAACGATCCCGGCTTCAATGATGTCATTCTTCGTTTTCTCAAAGATCGCGACCTCCTTCTCAGAATCGAGGTCGGCCATCTTCATCTTGTTCATGTAGGCAGAGGCGATGTCCGGCACCTTGATCGTCACATCGGCGATCACTTCACTCGTGCACGCCAGCCGCCATCCCTGTGCATACTCCTCATCTGTTATGTGGAGCGTCCTCTTTGAGTTCAGCTCGCCTTCGATCAGCTGAACCTTGCATTTTCCGCAGGCCGCGTTTCCGGAACAGGGAGCGTCGATCGCCACGTTGCTTTTCCTGGCAACCTCAAGGAGATTCTCGTCCTCGGCCGCGTATGCGATCACATCATCATCGTCATCAAACTGAAACGTTACCTGATAACTCATTGTGTTTTCTCCTATGCCTTATGCCTGCAGATGTATTGTCGGATCATTCTTAAAAAGGGGGCAAATCTCTTTGCCCCCTTCCGTTGTTAAGCCTCTGTAATCTGATCAGATCTCCAGATAGGAATCCGCGTACAGTGTATTGCCTCTGAAAATGTCACAGGACTTGATGGTCTCCATCAGGCGCAGATCGTTCGGGTTCACGATCGCGGAGGTCAGGCCCTGCATCATGCACATGGCGACCAGCGCGCTGTCCATGATCGGACGGATATGCTTGGGCATTCCGTTGGAGTTGTTGGAAAGACCGCCGGTGGAATTCAGGCCCATGTCGGAGAACATCTTGATGCACTCAAGGATGTCCATCTGCTTGTCCTGCATGCCCTTCACAACCAGGAAAAGCGGATCGAACCAGATGTCCTCAGCCTCCATGCCCTGCTCCATGCCTCTTTCAAGCAGCAGCTGGCAGTAGCCCATACGCTCGTCGTTGTCCTTCGCGATGCCTTCGCCGTTGCACAGCGCGATGCAGATCGCGTCATTGGCAGCTGCAAGGTCAAGGTACTCGATACGGCCGGCAGCATCCGCAGAGTTCACGATGGGTTTGCCCTTTGAACGGTTGTAAACGGAGATACCTGCCTCGATGGCCTTCTTGTTGGAGGTGTCCAGTGCGAGCGGAACATTGTCCAGATTGCTCTGGATCAGCTGAACGGCCCATTTCATGAGCTCTTCGCCATCGCTCTCGGCCGGTCCGATGTTCACGTCAAGATAGGTCGCGCCTGCATCGATCTGCTGTTTTGCCCTTGCCAGGATCGGTTCGGGATCTCTCTCGGTGAATGCTCTGTTGATGGACGGTGCCGTGGCGGAAAGTCTCTCGCCGATCACTATGAATTTTCCCATATCTTCTCTCCTTCGTTGATCTATGTTTCACAGCCTGACCGTGGAGACCCTCTGCCTTGCAGGACAGGCACTGTGTTTAAGGTTACTTACTGCATGTCTTTCAGGAACTTGACCAGCTGAACGGCTTCTCTGGGTGCCACAATGATCTCCCAGCCCGGTAACTTGGCTTCCAGTTCACCCTTCAGAACAGCGACTTTGCCCGGGATGCACAGCTTCCTGCATTTGACCTTGTCGTTGATTCCCTCTTCCTCGAAGAACTTGGCGATGGAGGAAGAAGAGAACTTGCCGGCTGCCCAGCTTGTCAGAACGGACAGGCCGCCCGCATCGTTGATGATCAGGTTGCAGGGCACGCCGGAGCGTTCCAGCTCACCGGATACAACAAAGTATGTCAGCGCAAAGTCAACCGTCGTCAGGCAGATGGAGTTCTCATCGGCACCGTTGATCGGATAGATGCCCGGCTGTACCTTCATGGGCTTCTGCGGATCCGTGAACAGGTTCTGGCGCAGACCGAACAGCGGATTGGCCTCGGCGTAGGTCATCTGTTCCATGACGATGATGGAGCCGTACTTGACCGTGAACAGGGATGCCAGCGCAGCCTGCAGATGCAGATCGCCTTTCGCAAGCGGAACCAGGTTCACGATGGACGGATAACCGCAGCTGCGGTTGCCATCCTTGATGGCAGCTTTCCTGAACTGGACCGTCGTCTTGTAGGCAGCCTTCACCGAGTCGCCGCAGGCGTTGAACAGCAGGTTCTTGTTGCCGAGTTTTTCCAGCGCCGTGATCGTGTCAAACAGTTCATCGTCGTTCGCGCCGTACACGCCGAGTGCCACACCGGCTGCTGTCGCGACCTTGCTCATCGCCTCATAGTTGGAAGCGTCGGCACCGTTCAGGATCGGTTTGCTATCCTTGCAGACAGCCAGCGCTGCCTCCGCGATCTGAGGATCCTTCACGTCCAGGATCAGGACACGGCCGCCGCCGATGGCTGCTGCCTTCTTCACCAGTTCGATGTACTGATCCGCCGATGCGCCGTCACTGCACCTGACGAAGATCATCTCGGTGTACATGCGCTCGCCGATACGCTCATAATCCACTGACGGGATCATGGCCAGCTTTGCTTCCACCAGCGCGTCATCCATGCCTGTGCACAGATTGACGGCATACCTTGTCTTGGAAACAAATGTCTTCTCATGACGGAACAGAACGGTCTCTCCGCCGAGCGTCATCTCCGCATCGCCTGCACCGACCTTGATGGTCTTCATGGGCGGAGCGGTGGCGTCACTCATGGCAGCCTTCGCATCCTCGGAGAAGTACGGGCATTTGTCGATGGTCAGCGCGCCCTGGGCAACCTTCATGGAGAAGGCCATACAGGTCGGGCAGCCGCACTCTTTACAGTTTTTCTTCGGTGACAGTTTAAAAATATCAAGACCTTTTAATGCCATTGTTTATCCCTCCTTTTCCCGGTTTGATCAGACAAGCGCTTTGACCATCTTTGCAATGGTCGCTACCGCTGTGGGGTGTCTCATGATAACTGCATCGCTGCCGGATGCCAGCACTGCTGCCGCAGTCTGTACTTCCATGTCGATGCCGCGCTCTTCCTGGGGACCCCATTCGGGCATGTCTTCCTCGGAAGCGATGGATTCCTTGACACTCCATGTCTCACTGGCGATCGGAGTCATAATGGGCATCTGCAGTGTCGTGTCGCCCTGCTGCATGGCAGCCGCCTTGATACGGTCGATCGTGGAGATCACATACTCAAAACCGTAACCGGCAGCGGCTGTACCGGGCTCCATGACGATCTTCTTCGCGTCAACGCCCAGCTGCGAGAGCAGCACGTTCAGCTGCTTGGCCAGATTGATGTCATCCGCGGACTCTGCGCCGACGACCTGCCTGTAGGCAAGACCGGCTGCCGCGCCGACCTGTTTGTAGTTCTCTTCCTGGGCTGCGAAGATCAGGGCATTGCGTCCCTCAAGCGCCTCTGACGCCTTGGCCAGGAGCTCGCCGTCCTTCTCGGCATTCTTGCATCCGCAGACAACGATGGGAAGATCTGTCGCTTCGGCACACTCTTTGACGATCGCGATCAGTTCCTCAATGCTCTTGTTCTCGCCGTTCGGGTCGCCGCCTTCCAGGCTGATGCTCAGGAAGTCCACGCCCTCGAACTCGCCGGCCTTCTTAGCCATCTCGGCGGGTGTGGTGCAGCCTTCATAATACTTTTTGATACAATCCGGCTCCGCCTCGATGCCGCCGTCCGTGATCTCGATGCCGATCCTGGGCGCGTTCTCAATGGGTGCGTCGAAGGTGTAGAAAGGCAGCACGTTCTCTCCGCCGATCACAACAGCTTTGTCACCTGTACCGATCGTAACCGCATTGATGCCTGAGGAAAATTTTCCGGATTTCGCAGTAAATGGCATTGTTACTTTACCTCCTTGTATGTCGCCCGCTCTGGCATGCGGGCAGGGTTGTTGGATTGTTGGCTTT
>JAGCAV010000372.1 GCA_017652545.1 Lachnospiraceae bacterium | reverse complement strand
GTGCGCAGCACGAAGAAATCCGTGGTATCATCCGTAGATCCAAAGGTAGATCCAAAGTCAGCCAAATCGTGCCTGCACGAATTTGGATGACCTTGAATGGTCAGTGTAATAACTATATCGTATCGCAATTGGATTTTTACAGGGATTATTCTTAAGGAAAAAGTAACTTACCCGGGAAGAAACAGGTATGGAAGATTTCAGAATCATACATAAAGGCGGAAACGGGCAGATCGAGGAGAAAAGATCCCGTTTTATTGCCGCTGTCCGGCCTGTGCATTCGGAGGAGGAGGCACTCGCTTTTATCGCCGCGACAAAGAAAACGTACTGGGATGCCAGGCATAACTGCTTTGCCTACATCATCGGGGACCGCGGCCAGCTCAAACGGTGCAGTGATGACGGGGAACCGCAGGGGACAGCCGGCCGGCCGATTCTGGATGTGCTGGAGGGAGCGCACCTGACGGATGTGGTCTGTGTGGTGACGCGATACTTCGGCGGTGTCCTGCTGGGTACCGGGGGACTGGTCCGGGCCTATTCCGGAGCCGCAGGCGCCGGCCTGGAAGACTGTGAGATCCTGACGAAAAGAACCGGTCATCGGATCAGTGTGGAAATGGATTACACGGATCTGGGAAAGGTCCAGTATCTTCTCGGACAGAAACAGATCCCTGTGCTGGATTCCGATTATGGGAGTGCGGTAACGATGACATTTGTGACGGATGCGTCAGAAGGTGAAGCCGTCAGAAAGGAACTGACGGACGCGACTGCCGCCAGAATCCGCATTGTCCGGGATGAAGAGATCGTGTTTGCCTCGGACGGGAAGAAAGTTGTAATCCTGGGGAGTGAAGGTCAGACGGAAAAGGAAGTAGGATCATGACAGAAGAAGTTCTGATCGGGATAAAAGGACTGCATACGGCAGTCGGAGATGAACAGACGGAAGATGACATCGAGGTGATCTTTCCCGGAAGCGCGAAGCGGCTGGGAGATACATGGTATGTACGGTACAGCGAACCGGTTGAGGGAATGGACGGTGAGATCCAGAATCTGATCAAGATCAGGAAGAACCATGTAGAGGTCACAAAGCGGGGCCTGACCAGTACCCATATGGTGTTTGAGGAGGGAAAGAAGACTACGACCTGGTATGAAACACCGCTTGGAAGTATCTCGCTCGGCATCGCAGCAACGGATGTCACGGTGACGGAGGATGAAAACGGGATCCTTGCCAGGGCGATCTATGCGTTGGACGTGAACGCGGAACACACTTCAGACTGTGCCATACAGATCAGTGTGAGCGGTCGGGGGTGAGGAAGCCGGATATGGTAAAAATGACAGATAAAACTGAAAGACCAAAGGACCGTTCCGAGCTCCCTGTGGGTGTTTTTGATTCCGGCGTGGGCGGGATCAGTGTCCTTAAGGAGATGGTAGCCCTGCTGCCGGAAGAGGATTTTATCTTTTACGGAGACAGCGCGCATGCGCCGTACGGAACAAAAGACATTGAACAGATCAGAAGACTGACGCTTATGAGTGTGGAAAACCTGCGTCAGATGGGAATCAAGGCCGTTGTGATCGCCTGCAATACAGCGACCAGCGCCGCGATTACAACACTGCGGGAACGCTTTACGGATATGCCGGTGATCGGAATAGAACCGGCAGTCCGCCCGGCAGTCCATATCGGATCGTCCCCCAATGTCCTGGTCATGGCAACACCTTCGACTGTGAAGGGTGAGAAGTTTTCTCACCTGGCGCATGAACTGGAGGGGGAGGCGAAGATCTATCCGCTAGGCTGCCCCGGACTGATGGAATTCGTTGAGAGGGGAGAGCTGGAAGGCGAACAGGTCGATGAAACGCTCAGGCGTCTGCTGGAGCCTTACCAGGCTGTCAGATTTGACGCGGTGGTGCTGGGGTGCACACATTATCCGTTTCTGAGGAAAGCCATCCGCAGGGCAGTCGGACCGGTTCCGAAGATCCTGGACGGAAGCGAGGGGACCGCCAGGCAGCTTAAGCGAAGACTGGAGGAGGAAGACCTGATCCGGAAAACACACCCAAAAGGCAGCGTCAGATTTGTCATGACCCTTCCGGGCAGGGAAGCGCTTTGCGAGAAGCTGCTTGAGAGCAGAATATGACGGGAAACAAAGAACCCGGTGCAGCCGTTTCGGCTGCCCGGGCTCCTTTGTGTTTACATGATCAGAAACATCAGACTTTTCAGGTCACGGCGCTGCAGCTTATTTGCTTTTGGTTTTTTTGCTGTTTCCCGCAGAGGGGGTTTCCGCCTTCCTGCTGCTTCCGAAGGAAGTCACTTTTTCCTTTGCTCTGGCCCAGAGACCCTTTTTCTTCTCCTTTGTCTCCAGCGGGGCACGGATTCCCTTGACTTCCATGATGTAGATACCGCTGACGACCGCCTTGACTTCCTTTTTAACGGGGATCAGGTCAAAGATCTTGCTGTCTGCGACCATGGTCATGATCCTCGGGCCGGCTTTGACCTTCACGATCGGAAGCTTTGAGCGGCGCATAAGCCTGGGCGTCTGGTCAATGACCATCTGGGGAAGACCGGAATCCTTGACCGGCAGCATCTTTTTATCAATAATCAGCAGTGACATGGTCTGCTTGGAGGCTTCCATCTGTTCCTGCTGGGCGTTCTGTTTCCGCTGAAGCCGTCTTCCAAGAAAATACAGAACAACGAGTGCCACGATCAGAACCGCAAGAATGATCAGCATGACGATGAGTGGTTTGGACATGGATATGGTTCCCTTTCTGTATGTAATCCCGCAGGTATATCCGGAAAAACAGCATGCCTTTCCGGACTGCGCCATCACATTCTATCATCGTTTGAGGTAAAGTGCAAACGCGAGTACACAGTTTTTTCACTTTATTTCCTGCGTGAACATGGTATAATGCTTGAGGTGCTTGCAGAAGTATTCACTTCTAAAATAAATGGAGGTTTAACAGAATGAAAAAGTATGTACTGATCGCTGCGGTTCTGGCAGGAGCGCTCGTCATTGGCGGATGCAGCGGCAAGAAAAAAGAAGCAGAAAAGAATGAAGCGGCTGTGGAGACCGAAGCCGGGAACAAGACCGGTTCTGCTGATGAGGAAGTCGTGGGCGAGGCTGCGCAGGAAGCTGTGGAATCCATGAGCGAGGAAGCAGAGGAAGCGGCGGAGGATGCGATTGTGGAAGAGATCGAGGAACGCCCCTCCTACACAGCGCTGGATTATGTGACTCCCGGTGAATATACCGGACTGTCTGTCCAGGTGGAAGACATTCAGATCTCGGATGAGCAGGTGGATGAGGCCTTTGGCAGCTATATCGGCGACGAAAACTATGATGTGCTGACCGAGGGAACCGTTCAGATGGGAGATACCGCCAATATCGATTTTGAGGGAAAGAAGGATGGCGTCGCCTTTGACGGCGGTACTTCGGAAGGCTACGATCTTGTGATCGGTTCCGGCATGTTCATTCCCGGATTTGAAGAAGGCCTGGTTGATGTCAAGATCGGCGATACAGTGGATCTTGATCTGACATTCCCCGAGAACTACGGCAGTGAAGAACTTGCCGGGGCTGACGTTGTTTTCACCGTGAAGGTCAATTCCGTCAAGCGTCTGCCGGAACTGACAGACGAGCTGGCTGCGAAGGTCAGCGGCGGAACTTACACCACCTCGGATGCCTATCTTGAATACATTCGGGAGGATCTTGCCGCTCAGGCAGAGGCAGCCCAGGAAGATCAGATCAAAAATGAACTGATGACGCAGCTTTACAACACCTGCAAGATCGATGAGTATCCGGCGGAACTGGTCGCATACAGCGAGAACGAGCTGAGGCAGTACTACAACTCCTATGCCCAGAGCATGGGAATGGAACTGGCCGACTTCCTTTCAGCTTATTTCGGGATGGATGAAGAGACCTTCAATGCCCAGGTAAAAATGACCATCGAGAGCAGCCTTCAGCAGGAACTGATCCTCATGGCCATTGCCGAGAAGGAGGGACTGAACGAGCTTTCCGATGAAGATTATGAGGCGGGATGCGCCAGGTACGCTGAGC
>JAGCAV010000371.1 GCA_017652545.1 Lachnospiraceae bacterium | reverse complement strand
TACATGGTATTCTTTTCTTCCTATAAAATGCTCGAGGACACAGCCGGGTTCTTTGAACTGATCTGTCCGAAGAATGTCCGCCTGATCCGGCAGACAGCCGGGATGAGCGAAGAAGAGAGGGAGACCTTCCTGGAGACATTCCGGGATTTCCCGTCCGGGACAGAACAGGCCGAATCCATACTGGAAGATACCCTGCTGGGCTTCTGCGTCATGGGGAGCTTTTTCGGGGAGGGGATCGATCTGAGAGGAGAGCAGCTCATCGGGGCCATGGTCGTGGGGCCTGGCCTGCCCATGGTGTGTCCGGAACAGGAGATCCTGAAAAACTGGTTCGACAGCAGGGGGCAGGACGGGTTCCGGCTGGCCTACCAGTGCCCGGGCATGAACAAGGTCATGCAGGCGGCCGGACGCGTTATCCGGACCGAGGAGGATACCGGCGTGGTGATCCTGCTGGATGAACGGTTCGGGGATGCGCGATACAGGCAGATGTTCCCCAGGGAATGGGAAGATCCTCCGCGCTGCCGCCTGGAGAGGGTGAGCAATCTGCTGGAACAGTTCTGGGAGAGAACTTCAGGAAGATAAAAACACTTGAAAATACAGGTCCGATACGGTAGATTAATGAACTGAAAAAACGGAAACATGATGTGGCAGACAGATGGACCGGCTTGCAGGATAGAACAGCCGGACAGTCATGAAAGCGGGAGGAGCACACATGAGCAATGTCAGACGGGTATATGTAGAGAAAAAGGAAGCCTTTGCCGGCGCGGCAAAGGACCTGACGAAGGAACTGCGGGGCTATCTGGGAATCGCAGGCCTTACGAAGGTGCGCATCCTGATCCGCTATGATGTGGAAAATGTTTCGGATGAGATCTTTGAGCAGGCCTGCAGGAGCGTCTTCGCAGAGCCGCCGGTGGACGACCTGTACAGGGAATGTTTTGAAAAGGCGGAAGGAGACAGGGTGTTTACCGTGGAGTACCTACCGGGGCAGTTCGATCAGAGAGCCGATTCCGCCGAGCAGTGCATCTGCTTTCTGAAGGAGGATGAGACCCCGACCATCCGCTCCGCGACCACCTATGTGATCTGCGGTGATGTGTCGGAAAAAGACTTTGAACGGATCTGCGCCTACTGTGTCAACCCGGTGGACTCCAGGGTGGCGGATGAGAACAAGCCCGAGACCCTGCAGGTGGATTATCCCACACCTGAAGACATCCGTGTTTTTGACGGGTTCACACAGATGAGCGAAACGCAGTTTCGCGAGCTCTATGATTCGCTGGGACTTGCCATGAGCTACAATGATTTCCTGCATATCCGGAAGTATTTTGACGGCGAGGAGCACCGTGACCCCACCGTTACGGAGATCCGTGTGCTGGATACCTACTGGTCCGATCACTGCAGACACACGACCTTCTCCACAGAGCTGAAGAACATCACCTTTGAAGACGGCTTCTACCGGGCGCCCATCGAACAGTCCTACAGATCCTACCTGGAGGACAGGCAGAGCCTGTATGCGGGACGCAGCGACAAGTTCGTGTGCCTGATGGACCTGGCGCTGATCGCCATGAAGAAACTGAAAGCGGAAGGCAAGCTGGACGATCAGGAGGAATCCGACGAGATCAATGCCTGCAGCATCGTGGTGCCGGTCGAGGTCGACGGGATCACGGAGGAATGGCTGGTCAATTTCAAGAACGAGACCCACAACCATCCGACAGAGATCGAGCCCTTCGGCGGCGCGGCGACCTGCCTGGGCGGTGCGATCCGTGATCCCCTTTCCGGCAGGACCTATGTGTATCAGGCCATGCGTGTGACCGGTGCCGCAGATCCCAGAAAACCGGTGGATCAGACACTGAAGGGGAAACTGCCCCAGAAGAAGCTCGTGCGGGAAGCGGCCAGAGGCTACAGCTCCTACGGCAATCAGATCGGTCTGGCAACGGGCTATGTAAAGGAGATCTATCATCCTGATTATGTGGCCAAGCGCATGGAGATCGGAGCCGTCATGGCGGCGGCACCGAGAAAGGACGTCAAACGTCTGACCTCCGATCCCGGAGATGTGATCATCCTGCTTGGCGGACGTACCGGACGTGACGGAATCGGCGGGGCCACCGGTTCATCCAAGGTCCACACGGAAAGCTCCATCGAGGTGTGCGGTGCTGAGGTACAGAAGGGCAATGCCCCGACTGAGAGAAAGCTGCAGAGAATGTTCAGACGGAGCGAGGTCTCCCGCCTGATCAAAAAGTGCAATGACTTCGGAGCCGGCGGCGTTTCCGTGGCCATCGGTGAGCTGGCGGACGGCCTGATCGTGGATCTGGACAAGGTTCCGAAAAAGTACGCCGGACTGGATGGTACGGAACTGGCGATCTCTGAATCCCAGGAGCGCATGGCTGTTGTGATCGCGCCGGAGGATGAGGAAGAATTCCTGCGGTATGCGGCTGAGGAAAACCTGGAGGCGACGCGGGTAGCCCATGTGACGGAAGAGCCCAGACTGGTACTGACCTGGCGCGGAAAGAAGATCGTGGACCTGTCCAGAGCCTTCCTGGATACCAACGGAGCCCATCAGGAGACGGATGTCAGGGTGGAAATGCCCAAAGAGGGTTCCTGGTTCAGGAGGGAACACATCGAGGAAGGACAGGTGCGCGACAGATGGCTGGCGACGCTCTCTGACCTGAACTGCTGTTCCCAGAAGGGACTGGTGGAGATGTTTGACAGCTCCATCGGCGCCGGGACCGTTCTGATGCCCTATGGCGGAAAATACCAGCTGACCCAGACCCAGGCCATGGTGGCGGGGCTGCCGGTGCTGAAGGGAAAGACCGATACCGTGACCATGATGAGCTACGGCTTCGATCCGTATCTTTCCAGCTGGAGCCCGTATCACGGAGCCATCTACGCGGTGCTTGAGTCAATGGCCCGCATTGCCGCCACCGGCGGTGACTGCAGCCGGATCCGCTTTACCTTCCAGGAGTATTTCAGAAGGATGAGTGAGGATCCGGCGAGGTGGAGCCAGCCGTTCGCTGCGCTGCTCGGCGCCTATGAAGCACAGAAGCGCTTCGGCCTGCCTTCCATCGGCGGGAAGGATTCCATGTCCGGAACCTTCCAGGACATCGATGTTCCGCCCACGCTGGTCTCCTTCGCGGTGGACATTGCCAGCGCGGATACCATCATCTCTCCCGAGCTGAAGAAGACGGGCAGCAAGCTGGTGGTGATCCGTGTGCCGAGAGACGAATACGATCTGCCTGACTTTGAGGAGGCGAAAAAGCAGTACGGCCTCTTCTTTGAGGACGTGAAGGCCGGAAGGATCCTTGCGGCCTATGCACTTGACGCCAACGGCATCATCGGAGCCGTCTCGCAGATGGCATTCGGAAACGGACTGGGCGTGAAGCTGGAGCATAATGTCTCCCCGGATGACCTTTTCGCGCCGGATCTGGGCGCCATCCTCGCTGAAGTGGCTGAAGGAAAGGTCGGAGAACTGAGAACGACCTACACGCTGGTAGGCGAAGTGACGGGAACCGAATGGCTTGAATGGTCGAACACAAAGGTCTTCATGGCAGAGGCCTTTGAGGCCTGGAGCACGCCGCTGGAAGGTGTGTTCAGGACGACATCGGGATCGGAGGACGGACCGACTTCTTGGTTCGTACCCGGAACGAAGGATGAAAACGTGATCCGCGAGGCCGGCGGCAGGGTGGATGACCAGGGCATTTTCCGGGCAGACAGTATCTATGTGTGCAAACACAGGACAGCCGTGCCAAGAGTGTTCATTCCGGTGTTCCCGGGAACCAACTGCGAATATGACTCCGCAAAAGCCTTTGAACGGGCCGGAGCGGAAACGGATATTAAAGTGTTCCGGAACCTGACTGCGCAGGACATCACTGACAGCGTCCAGGAATTTGAGCGTTCGATCGACCAGGCCCAGATCATCATGTTCCCGGGCGGATTCTCCGCCGGCGATGAACCCGACGGTTCCGCGAAATTCTTCGCGACAGCCTTCCGGAACGAGCGGATCAGGGAAGCCGTGGAAAGGCTCCTGCAGGAACGGGACGGACTGGCGCTGGGCATCTGCAACGGGTTCCAGGCACTGATCAAGCTTGGTCTGGTTCCGAACGGGACCATCACCGGCCAGGATGAGGATTCGCCGACACTGACATTCAACACCATCGGCAGACATATCTCAAAGATGGTGTACACGAAGGTCATGACGAACAAGTCTCCGTGGCTGGCACTGGCCGAACCCGGAAAGACCTATGTGTCTCCCGCCTCCCACGGTGAGGGACGGTTTGTGGCAAATCCGGAATGGATCGCACGCCTGGTCAGGAACGGTCAGGTTGCGACCATGTACGCGAGCTGCGACGGCAGGCTTTCCATGGATGAGACCTGGAATGTAAACGGTTCCTACGCGGGTATTGAAGGCATCACCAGTCCGGACGGCCGCGTACTTGGCAAGATGTGCCATGTCGAGAGAAGAGGCGAGCATGTCGCGATGAACATCTACGGCGAACAGGATATGAAACTGTTTGAGGCAGGCGTCAGGTATTTTCAGTAACACGGCAGTATGACATAAGACCGTGTTCCGGTCCGGCCGGGATGACCGGGGCAGGGGGAAGTTTCTCCCTGTCCTGCTTTATGAAAAGAGGGGAAACAGGAAATCGGCACTGAGCCGGATCCCGTCCCCATATGTAAGGAAACACGTTTTCGGATGTGTTTCTTTTTTGCGCAAACACAGGAATTGATTTTTAAGAAACTATTTTTGAGAAACTATCATGTTGAGGCCAAGATAGCCTGACTTCAACTGATGCCGCGAATTGCTCCGTTTCTTCGAAACGAGCTCAATTTTTGCATCAGGTATTCTAAAATAATGGAATAAAGTATTCCAGAAGTTTGGAATTTCGAAGACAGGTGAAGTTTTATAAAATATTGGCGTAAACTATTCTGTAATATCGGGAGTGATAAGCCATGATCAGAAAACAGATCGCCGAAAGGATATGTGCTCTGGCTGAAGAGAGGCAGATATCCATATATAAGCTGGCACAAAAAGTTCCGGATCTATGCCGGGCAACGGTCTACAATGCGGCACAGGGAGAAGGATCCATGGAAGTGGAAACACTGGATTTTATTCTGAGCGCACTGGAGATTACACCTAAAGAATTCTTTGACTGGGATGACGATGAGAGGATACATCTCTCAAATGATGAGAAACTGGTTATCGAAGACATGCGGATGATCCATGAAAAAGGAAGACAGAGGCTGGTCGGATACGCAGAGGCATTAAAGGATGAAATATTAACAGGTAATGAAACATCAATTGAAGAAGTCGAGTGAACTGCCGTTCGTTTCCTGACGGAAACGAACGGCTCTTTTTTATTCCATTATTTTAGAATAGTCCATTCCGGATCAGACAGGTAGATTTTGCGGTGGAACGGCAATTTAAGGATAAAGAGGAATATAAATACCGTTTCAATATTGGACATGATACAGAAAACATCCTGTGTCTGAGGAAGGCAGGCATCCATGATAAAAGAGGAAATACAGACCGTCATGTATACGGAGGGAAGTCTGCCGGACCGATTCGACAAATGGATGAAAGTGACCCTTGGCTATCTCCTGAAGACAGAGGTCCGTTCATATCTCCGGGCCAAAAAGGGCCGTAAAGAAGTCTTTATTGAGGATATGAATCATCTTCTGACAGAAGAGTATTTCTGTGATTCCTTTTCAGAACCGGAAAAAGAAATGATCCGGATCGGAGATACACAGGTTGCCCTGACCAATGAGCGGCTGGTCAGGGCCATCGGAAACCTGAGCCATCGAAAGAAACAGGTACTTGAAGCAACAGTCATACACGAACTGCCTGTCAGACTGGTGGCCAGGAGACTCAGGCTGGCTGAACAGACAGTCATGAACTATAAATATGCCGCGCTCAAATCCCTGAAAAAACAGATGGAGACGGACAGCGATGGGTGACAGGGGAAAGAACGCGGGATACAGGAAACTGACGGAAGAAGAAATCAGGGCACTTCTTTCCGGTGATGAGTACGCCATTCAGAGAATGTATGACTGCTACTGGGATCTGGCCCGGATGCTGTGCCGCCAAAGGGGGATTGCCTGCGGGCATATCCTCAATGATGCCGAGATCGATGACATTGTTCAGAACGCTCTGATGAAACTGATCACCGGGCACTTAAGCAGTTTTACAAGGCTGTATTGATCAGGCACCGATGCTGTTTTCTCCCGCGATCATGCGCTCATTGAAAATAAAATAAAGACATGCAGAGGCACAAAGTATTTTGTTTGAGGACAGACTGTGGTAAAATACTCCGATAGATACACAATTTTGCAAGAATGAAGACCAGGAGTATTTTCATGACAAGCGAGGAAGTAAAGGAGCTGCTGCGCCAGCTTTCAAAGGATACAGAAGAAGTCGGGGATATCGGACTCCGTACCGTCAGGATCCGGCTGACCAGTGAGGAAGAGGAGATGCCTTCTGATCAGGATGAGACGCCGGCCGGGGCGGAAAAAGAGC
>JAGCAV010000370.1 GCA_017652545.1 Lachnospiraceae bacterium | reverse complement strand
TTTGCGCTCACAAAAAGCGGCGGAAATGATCTTTTGATCGTGCTGGATGAGCGGCTGGAAATCATGACCGCGCAGCGCGTGCTGCGCCTGAGCGCGCTGATCGCGGCAGCGGCCTGTCTGCTCCTTTGTATAGGCGCGTATTTCCTGATCAGGGCCATGATCAGGCCGGTGCAGGATGCGTTCGAAAAGCAGAGGCAGTTCGTCTGGGATGCCAGCCATGAGCTGAAGACGCCGCTTGCCGTCATCGGAGCAAACGCCCAGGTCCTGCAGGGGGAGATCGGAGAGAATGAATCCCTGACTTATATTACGGATGAAGTCCGACGGACAGACAGGATGATCCGGAACCTGCTGATGCTGGCGGAGACCGACAGAGGGGAGGCAGACCTTCAGATGACCCGGGTGGATCTGGGAGAAGTGGTCCTGTCTGCCGTCCTGCCGATGGAGAGCGCCGCCTTTGATGCCGGCAGACAGATCGAAACGCAGATCGGCGAGCAGGTCATCTGCACAGGCAGTGAGGATCTGCTGCGCCAGCTCACGGTGATCCTCCTCAGCAACGCGGTCAAATACGCCGATGAGGGAACGCAGATCATGGTCACTGTCGACCGGCGGGGGAAGGAGGCGCGGCTGCGGGTGGCCGATACGGGAGCCGGTATTTCTCCTGAAGAGCAGAAACACATCTTCGACCGATTCTACAGGGCAGACAGTTCACACAGCCGGGAAGTGGAAGGCCACGGCCTGGGCCTTGCCATCGCGCAGAACATCGTGCAGATCCACGGAGGAAAGATCGGCGTTTCGAGCGAGGCACAGGACGGGGGAAGATTCCTGACGACGTTCACGGTCATACTGCCCTGAAACTCCAAAATCAGTTCAATATACGGATACAGCTGTTACCGGCAGCTGTTATGTAGCTGTTACCGGTGTCCGCGTGGCTGCGGACAGCTTTATCCGGCCCTGTTTTCATAATAATCCGTTGTTATACGAACCATTTTTCGAATGTGGTCAGATTTATCATTGGCCCGAAAGATGAGGCCATACTCAACAGCATAAGGAATAGAAACAGGAACAGCCGCAATATATTCAGCAGGAGGAACTACGAAATCCGGCATGACAGCGATCCCGAGACCTGCTTCGATCATGGGGATCGTATACAGGGAGGATCCACTGAAATAGTATTTGAGATTATTGCCGTTCCGCCTGATCTCAAGCTGTATTTCGTCCATTTCAGGCGGACAGTGATCGTGATCAATTAAGATCAGAGTTTCACCTGAGAGATCATTAATTGCAACAGACTTCCTCTCTGAAAGAGGATGATCTTTGCGGACAACACAGGTCAGACATCCTTTATACAGAGTCTGATATTTCAGAGCCGCGCCTGAATAAGGCGCGGAGTATGAGCTGCCTCCGGGAACAAAGGCTATATCCAGGCGGTCTCCTATTGATACCCTTCTGTAATCAGAAACGGCGATCTCTGTATTGCTGATCGTTACATTCGGGTTAAGTTTATGATATTCCCTGTAAATCTGGCTTAATCCCTGGATCTGAATACTGGAAACACAGCCCACACTGAGCAGTTCATTATCCGTACTGTTCTGAATGTTGTATTTGGCGAGATCGATCCGCTCAATGATATCTTCCGCTTCAGACAGAAAACGATTACCGGCAGCAGTCAGGGTAACATACTGCCGGCTCCGATGAAACAGGGGAGTCCCAAGCTCCTTTTCCAGGGAAATGATATGCCGGGAAACTGCCGGCTGGGAGATATACAGGGACTTTGCTGCCTTCACATAATTAAGCTTTTTAGCCACAGCTATAAAGCATCTCAGCTCCATGACAGTCATTGAGAATACCCCCTTCTTTATAACGAAAATGCATAGGTTATAACATTTATATATTATCATGCCATAAGCATGTTTGCTATAATATCCTCAGCGGTAATTGTATTTTTATGCAATGAAAGAAGGTGTAGCAAATGAAAGAACTGAAGCGCAGAGACTTTATCAAAGGGGCCCTCGGACTTGGCGCTGTAAGTGCGCTCACGACGATCACAGGCATTTCTGCTTTCGCGGATGACAGCGCAGAATCTGTGTATACGCCGGGAACTTACACCGCAAGCGCAAGGGGGCACGGGGGAGACGTAACTGTCAGTGTCACATTCGATGAAAACAGCATTATTGACGTAGCCATTGATGCTTCCGGTGAGACCCCGGAGATCGGAGGGGTTGCGACTGATGTGCTTGCGGAGCAGGTCAGGAAAGCACAGGGCAGCGCGATCGACGGTGTGTCCGGAGCGACCGAGACGAGCAATGCGGTCAAACAGGCGGTGGCCGACTGTATCTATCAGGCCAGCGGCGGCAAAATTGAAGAAGGCGGCGCCATTGCTGTTGAAGAGGCGACCTATCCGCCCAGAGACGGCCTGTATCAGACAGACTGGCTCGGCACTGCGCCGGAGATCGCTGATTCGGAGATCGCGGAAACAATTGATACACAGGTTCTGGTTGTCGGCGCAGGAAATGCGGGCCTGATGACGGCTGCAAGGGCAGCGGTCGGCGGCGCCTCGGTTCTTGTGATCGAAAAAGCGATCAGCAGCCAGACAGAGAGACACTGGCTGGGAGCGATCGGAACAAAGGAGCAGGAAGAGCACGGGACAGTCATCGATAAGAACAAAGTTGTCGTGGAGCTTTGCAAATATGCCAGCCATCGCTGCGATGAGCGTCTGATCCGTCTCTGGGCTGACCACAGCGGAGAAGTCATCGACTGGTATGCCGAACAGGTGGCGAAGTATAACCCGGGTGTTTACCTGCACCATGAGTGGGATGTAGGCGAAGGGGATCACGATACATTCTATATGCCGCCCACGATGCACAATTTCCAGGACGACATTCCCGAGCATGACTACAGCGGAGATACTGCGAAATATGGTCTCTCGAGTCTTACAAGCGTTGTACTGGACAATGGCGGCGAGATCCTCTACAGCACACCGCTGGTCAAACTGGAGCAGGATGAGAGCGGGCGTGTGACAGGCGCAATCGCGCAGAATGCCGACGGCCAGTACATCCGGATCAATGCTGAAAAGGGCGTTGCGCTCTGCTGCGGCGGCTATGCATACAACAAAGAGATGCTGGCAACGCTGAATCCGGATGCTTACATCACCACCGTTGAGGCGGATGCGACCGTAAACTGCGTGGGTGACGGCATCAAGGCAGGCATGTGGATCGGTGCGGACAAGGATCCTGATCCCACAGCGATGATCTTTGACCGCGGCCTTATCATGCCGGGCCAGATTCCCGATGGCGACTGGACCAAGAGCGGACTGTTCCATATGGGTTCACAGCCCTGGCTGAAGGTAAACCTTAAGGGTGAGCGCTTCTGCAATGAGAGTGTTCCCTACGATTTCGTCCTGCACGCTGCATTCATGGAGCCGGGTCATCTGTATCATTCCGTTTACGACAGCAACTGGATGGAGCATGTTGCCCAGTTCCATCAGTTCGGCTGCGCCCGCATTATCCCGAGTCCGTCCGGCGGCAAGCTGCAGATTTTCAGCCCTGAGGCGGAAGCAGGTCTTCTGATGGCCATGGAACAGGCGGGATTCATCCAGAAGGCTGACACGATCGAGGAACTGGCGGAAAAGATGCAGGTGCCGGTAGACACGTTTGTGGAAACGGTGAAGCGCTACAATGAGCTTTGCGAGAAGGGCGAGGATGAGGACTTCGGCAAGGAAGCCTATCGCATGATCGCGCTCGACAAGCCGCCTTTCTACAGCGCGCTCCAGGGCGGCAGCCTGCTGTGCACGCTTGACGGCCTTAGGATCAACACGAAGATGCAGGTTCTGGATAAGAACGGTGACGTGATCGAAGGCCTGTATGCGGCGGGTGACTGCAGCGGCGGTTTCTTCGCGCACAACTATCCGGAGTATATCGTCGGTGTGGCGGTCGGCAGAACACTTACAGAAGGATATCTGCTGGGTGATGAACTGGCAAAATAGCATCAATCTAAATCAATAAGAACAGCCGGATTAAAAAGCAGCCGGGGGAGCGTATCCCCTGGCGTTTTTTTAATCCGCATGTGATATACTGGCTCCGAAGGCTTGCCCAAATCTGTCCGGGCATAATTGCCCTTTACAAAAAAGTTACCGGGAGTTAGTATAAGTAATAAACCAATATAAACCAAAATAAAGTTATTTAAAGTATATAAACCAAATTCTCGCATTAACCCGTTATAAACCGAATTAAACCATTTTAGAGATATAGCCTCAAGTGGAGTTATTCTCAGATAAAAACAATGAGGAATCAGATAATGAGAGAATCCCAGAACCCATTTTCTATCTCATTTGGTCTTCCGCCTGTCAGATATGTTGCAAGACTCGAACAGACAAATGACATTATAGTTGATTTTTCAAATAATATTTCTTCCGGTCATGTATTTATGATCACAGGAGTCAGGGGCTGCGGGAAAACGGTGCTTCTTTCAACGGTGTCTTCCGAACTGAAAAAAGCAGATAACTGGGTCGTGATCGATCTGAACCCGAACAGAGATATGCTGCAGGCCTTAGCCGGAAAACTGTATGGCGAAAAAGGAATCCATCAGCAATTCAGGGATGCAAAAATAGATTTGTCCGCGTTTGGCCTGGGTGTATCGATAAAGGGGGCTGACCCGGTCACGGATATAGAAGCGGCCCTTTTCAGGATGATCTCTCTCCTGGAAAAGCAGAAAAGGAAGCTTCTGATCACCGTTGATGAGGCAACCAACAATAAGAATGTTCGTGCCTTCACCAGCTCATTCCAAAGCATGCTGAGGGAGAAGCTGCCTGTTTTTCTGCTGATGACCGGTCTGTATGATCATATCAATAACCTCCAAAATGAAAAGACCCTGACTTTTCTTTACCGTGCGCCAAAAATCATGCTTGGCCCGCTGAATCTGTATGCGATCAAGACAGAATATCAGCATGTGTTTGATATATCGGCAGAAATGGCTGTTATGATGACGAAGCTGACAAAGGGGTATTCATTTGCATTTCAGGTGCTCGGATATCTGTGCTGGAAGCATGGCGGGACGGAGCTGACCGATGATGAGATCAGGAGCAGGATCATCCCTCAATATGATCAGTATCTTGAGGAATACGCCTATGAAAAGATCTGGTCTGAACTTCATAAACCGGACCGGAAACTGCTTACAGCCATGGCAAAGCATGAAAAAGCGGACATCCCCATTCTCAGGACAGAACTTGAAATGAGTCCGCAGTTGTTCTATAAATACAGGAAACGGCTGTCCATGCAGGGAATTCTCTCGGAGACAGATGAGGATCGGCTCGATTTTGTGCTTCCGCGTTTTAAAGAATATATTCTGCGCAGGGAATTGTTCTACGGAGAATGAAAGGAAGCATCAGACGGAGCTGATGACTGTGGTATTGTACGCGGATAAGTAAAAAACAAATGAGCATAGCAGGAGCTGCATATGGCAAAGTACAATCTGCTCAGGCGGGACGGCCTGGCGAAGAGAGCATCATTTGAAACGGTACACGGCACCATCCAGACGCCGGTGTTCATGAATGTGGGCACCGTGGCGGCCATCAAGGGGGCCGTCTCCACGGACGATCTGAGGCAGATCGGCACACAGGTGGAGCTTTCCAACACCTATCATCTGCACGTGCGTCCGGGCGATGAAGTCGTTAAGAAGCTGGGAGGCCTGCATAAATTCATGAACTGGGACAGGCCCATCCTGACGGATTCGGGCGGGTTCCAGGTCTTCTCCCTGGCCAAACTCAGGAAGATCAAGGAGGAGGGCGTCTCTTTCAACTCGCACATCGACGGGCGGAAGATCTTCATGGGACCCGAGGAGAGCATGCAGATCCAGTCCAACCTGGGGTCGACCATCGCCATGGCCTTTGATGAATGTCCCTCAAGCCGGGCGGAGCGCAGGTATGTGGCGGACTCCGTGGACCGGACGACACGCTGGCTGGAGAGGTGCAGGGTGAAGATGGCGGAGCTGAACAGCCGGGAGGATACCGTCAACAGGGAACAGCTGCTTTTCGGGATCAACCAGGGCGCCGTGTTCGATGACATCCGCATCGATCACGCGAAGCGGATCGCACAGATGGAACTGCCCGGATACGCCATCGGCGGGCTTGCCGTCGGCGAGACCCATGAGGAGATGTACCATATCCTGGATGTGACGGTACCCCACCTGCCGGTCGATAAGCCCATCTACCTGATGGGCGTGGGCACGCCGCTGAACATCATCGAGAGCGTGGACAGGGGCGTTGATTTCTTTGACTGCGTGTATCCGAGCAGAAACGGACGCCACGGACATGTGTACACGCATGACGGGAAACTGAACATGTTCAACGCGGCCTATGAGCTGGATGAGCGCCCGATCGAGGAAGGCTGTCAGTGTCCGGCCTGCCGAAGCTATTCCAGGGCGTACATCCGCCATCTGCTCAAGGCAAAGGAAATGCTGGGCATGCGGCTGTGCGTGCTCCACAATCTCTACTTCTACAACCATCTGATGGAGGAGATCCGGGATGCGATCGACGCCGGCGCATACAAGTCGTTCAAGAAGGCCTGGATCGACCGCTTTCAGGCTTCGGAGGCAACATGATCAGAAACATCATCTTTGATATGGGCAGCGTGCTGATCCGCTTCGACAGGGAACGGTTCCTGGACCGGCATGCGGCAGGATGCACGCAGGAGGAGCGAACCCTGCTGGTGCGGGAGATCTACCTGAGCCGCGAATGGATCATGCAGGACCGGGGAACACTGGTGCCGCCCGAGACGGCGCGGATCGTCTGCGCCAGGGTGCCGGAACATCTGCATCAGGCGGTGGAAGGCCTGGTGTGCCGCTGGCATGAGGACATCATCCCGGTCGAGGGCATGAGTGATCTGGTCAGGGAACTTAAGGCGAATGGATACAGGATCTTCCTGCTGTCCAACGCGGCGAAGGATGTGCCGGATTACTGGGAGAGGATCCCGGGCAGCGAATGCTTCGACGACATCTGCGTCAGCGCCTTCGAGGGCTACATCAAGCCGCAGCCCGAGATCTATGAGCGGGCGATCGCGAAATTCGGCGTTGAACCGTCGGAATGTGTTTTCATCGATGATGTGACAGCCAACATAGAAGCCGCTTACAACGCCGGGATGCACGGGATCGTGTTCCATGACGACATGCGGGAGCTGCGCCGCAAGCTCGCGCAGGAGACAGTCCTGTGCGAGCCATGAGCCGCGGGGTGATTCTTCCGAAACACACGAACCATGGGGACGCTTTTTGGATCACATAAGCTGTGGGGTTGGTACATAAAACGCACAAGTTGACGATAAATCAGGTTTGAATTATAATAAAGGGTACTGCAAAGATCATCTATTCCTTGCGGTACTCTTTTTAGAAGGGAAGAAGATCTATGATCCGGAGCATGACCGGCTTTGGCCGGGGAGAAGTGACTGAGAACAACCGCAAATTCACCGTTGAGATGAAGGCGGTCAACCACAGATATTTTGACGTCAATATCAGGATGCCCAAGAGCCTGAGCTTTTTTGAGGCATCGATCAGGAGCACCCTGAAGGAATATATCCAGCGCGGCAAGGTGGATGTGTTCATCACCATGGAGGACTACTCCGAAGGCAGCGTTTCCCTGCGGTACAACGGCGCACTGGCCGCGGAATACCTCAAGTATTACCGTCAGATGGCACAGGACCTGGGGATGGAGAGCGATGTGCGGCTGTCCACGATCGGGAGATGTCCGGATGTATTCGTCCTGGATGAGAATACGGACAACGAGGACGAGATCTTCAGCGTGCTGAACAAGGCGCTGACGCAGGCCTGCGTGTCTTTCCGGGAATCAAGGGAACGCGAGGGAGAGAACCTGAAGGCGGATCTCCTCGAGAAGCTGTCCCATATGCAGGAAAATGTGGAACTGGTGAAGGAGCGCTATCCGCAGATCGTCGCCGACTATACGGCGCGGCTGGAGGAGAAAGTGAAGGAGCTTCTCGGAGACAGGCAGATCGACGAGGCCAGACTGGCCGCGGAGCTTGTCATCTTTTCCGATAAGATCTGTACCGATGAGGAGACGGTGCGGCTTACCAGCCACATCGATTCCATGAAGGCGGAACTCGAGCATGGCGGCAGCGTGGGCAGGAAGCTTGATTTCATAGCGCAGGAGATGAACCGGGAGGCCAACACCATTCTCTCCAAGGCGAATGACCTTGCCACATCAAACATCGCCATTGACCTGAAGACAGAGATCGAGAAGGTCAGGGAGCAGATCCAGAATATTGAGTGACAGGAGAGAACAGATGGCACCAAGAGGAACATTGACAGTGGTTTCCGGTTTTTCGGGCGTCGGCAAGGGATCTGTCATGAACAGTCTGCTCAGCCGCTACGAGGGGTATGCCCTGTCGGTCTCCGCGACGACCAGAGACCCGAGACCCGGCGAGGTTCACGGCGTTGCCTACTATTTTATTTCAAAAGATGAATTTGAGGAGATGATCGTCTCCGACGGTCTGGTGGAGTACGCGGAATACTGCGGCAACTACTACGGGACGCCGAAAGCATTTGTCGAGCAGCAGCTGAAAGAGGGAATGGATGTCATCCTGGAGATCGAGATCCAGGGGGCCATGAAGGTCAGGAAGCTGTTTCCGGACGCGACGCTGGTGTTCGTGATGCCGCCAAGCGCCCAAGCCCTGTTCGAAAGACTTACAAAGCGGGGCACAGAGAGCCGCGAGACCATAGAAGGCCGGATCC
>JAGCAV010000369.1 GCA_017652545.1 Lachnospiraceae bacterium | reverse complement strand
GGGCCCTGCTCATTGTTTTCCCGAAACTTCGGGGTCT
This sequence comes from Lachnospiraceae bacterium, assembly GCA_017652545.1. Next base: position 2,947 of record JAGCAV010000369.1, on the reverse strand, counting down.
TCAGGATATAATCGACTGCTTCAGGATAGTTCATATTTACATATCTTCTCCGTACAGCACTTTCACCAGTTCGGAATCCCTGTCCAGAACGATCGTCTTGTCCTTTCCTTTCAGGGATGCTTTCAGGGCGTCCAGCCCTCTGAGGAAACTGTAGAATGACTGCTTATCCTCCATATCGTAGGCCTCGGCGATCTTTTTCATGTATTCCGCCTCGCCCTCGGCGATCGTGATCTCGGCCTGCCTGCTGGCCTGCGCCTGCATGATGGCGACCTGCCTGTCGGTCTCATTCCGGATCTTCTGGGCGCTGGCATCACCCTGCGCCTTATAGGAAGCGGCAATATTCTTCCTTTCGGAGATCATGCGCTCATAGACGGCATCCTTGTTGTCATCCGGCAGATCCAGGCTCTTGATCGCCGCCTTTTCGATCACGATCCCGTAGCTTCCCAGATCGGAATTGGATTCCTCCGTGATCAGGGACGTCAGCCGTTCACCCCTGGCCTCGATCACTTCATCCTGGCTCATGGACGAGATGGTGCTCTTGGTCGCATTGTAGACCGCCACACTGACACGATCCTGCGCGGAGGTCACCGAGGCATTCAGTGTCTGGGAAAACTTTTTGGCATCCGCCACTTTCCAGAGAATAAAGTCATCCGCGATCATGGATTTTTTATCCTTTGTGATCACGTCGGACGGTGAAATATCATAGATCTGTGTTGTGCTGGGGACATATCTGACCTGCTCCACAAAGGGCAGCTTGAAATTCAGTCCCGCGTTTTCCTTCACCGCGACGATCTTACCGAACTTTGTGACGACGCCGTACTGGTCCTCCCTGACCGTATACAGACTTCCACCGGCGATCGCCAGCACAGCCAGGGCGATCACGCCTGCTGCAATCGCTTTCACCTTTGTCATCACTGATCACCTCCTTCCGTCTTCTCTCCGGATCCGGCCGGAACTGTCACATTCTCCGAGAATGAGTCCAGCGGCAGGATGGTCTGTGTCTGTCCGTCATCGACAATGACCTTCAGACCGGGAAGCACATCCTCCATGGTCTCATAGAACAGTCTCTGCCTGGTCACTGTGGGATTGAGAACATACTGTTCATACATCGCATTAAAGCGGGCCGTCTGGCCTTCCGCCTCAGCAATGCGGGCTTCCTTCGCAGCTTCCGCCTGCTGCGTGATCTTGTCATCATTGGCGTCCGCGGCGGGAATCTGTTCATTCTGGTACTGCGTCGCGTTGTTCACGGCCGTGTCGGCTCCCTGTTTTGCCGTTTCCACTGCCTTGAAAGCCTGCATGACTTCACTCGTGGGCGGTTCCGCGTCCTGGATGGACAGATTGACGACTTCAAGCCCGATATCCGCCTCTTCAAGCGATTCGACGAGTTTCTCCCTCACCTTTGCCTGGATCTGGTTCTTTCCCGTCGTGATGACCTCGTCCACCGTATAGTCACTGACTGTCGACCGGATGCTTTCCTGTGTCAGATTTCGCAGGATCGCGACCGGATCCGTCGAGCGGTACAGGTACTTCTTCGGATCACTGACCCGGTATTCCAGGTAGAAATCGATATCCACAAAGTTGAAATCCGAGGTGATCATGAGGGCTTCGTATTCCACCACCTCCGCCCGCTGATTATAGGGATCATTGGACTGTGTGTAGCCGATCTGCATGCCCTTCGTGGTGGTATCCACCTTCTGCACCTGCTGGACAAAGGGGATCTTGAAATACAGTCCCGCCGTTTTCACATCCGTCACTTTCCCGAACATGGTCACAACAGCCTGTTCCTGCTCATCCACCTTATAGTAGCCGTTCATGCCGACCAGAACGATCAGGACCGCAAGCAGGCCGATCAGAACCGGCAGGGGTTTGACAGAAACCTTCGGCATTTTCGGTTTTTTCGGCCTGTTGGGCCTGTTCCCGTTGCTGCCGTTGTTTCCGGTATTCCAGTTGTTCCCGCTGTTGCCGTTGTTTCCGGTATTCCAGTTGTTCCCGCTGCCGTTGTTTCCGGCATTCCAGTTGTTCCCGCTGCTGCCGTTGTTTCCGGCATTCCAGTTGTTCCCGCTGTTCCAGTTATTGCCTGCATTCCAGTTGTTTTCGTTGTTTTCTCTGTTTTCTTCCATCTGGTACCTCCCGATTATTTCTGCAGCTCCTTTCCTTAAGCGAAACACCGGATTTCATCCTGTCTTTGGTCTGCTCTACTTTATCAGAAAAAAGACCGCCAAAACAGCATAGTCTCTATAAGATTGCCTAAACTATGATAATTAATTAACAAAAATGATTCTTAAGATTATCCGCGCGCCAGCTCCTCAAAGACAGGCAGGCTTCTTTCCACCCTCTGTGTGGGGACACAGTAGGCGATCCGGAAATGACCCGGGCAGCCAAAGCCCCCTCCCGGGACCAGCATCAGGTCTTTTTTCATGGCACGGGCGCAGAAAGCGGCGGCATCCCCGCCCGGCGCTTTCGGAAACATGTAAAAGGTGCCGCCGGGTTTTACGACCTCATATCCAAAGCCGGTGAGGGCTTCATACAGGATATTCCGGTTCCTCTCATATATGGAGAGGTCAGATGTCAGCATGCAGGTCTCGGCCACCACCCGCTGAAGCAGCGAAGGCGCCCCGTTGTGCCCGGTGGTGCGGGAGATCTGGGCAAACAGGGAGATGATCTCATCTGCATGATACGCGTCCGGGTTCACCGCGGCATACCCGATCCTCTCTCCCGGCAGTGACAGAGATTTGCTGAATGAATAGCAGGTGATGGTATTTTCATACTCTCCGCTGATGGCAAAGCGTTCCGTGCCGGTAAAGAGAAGTTCCCTGTAGGGTTCATCGCTGATCAGAAAGATCGGATGGCCAAATTCTTTGTCCTTCTCCCGCAGGATCGAAGCCAGTGCCCGTATGACATCCCCGGTATAGACCACCCCGGACGGATTGTTCGGGGAATTGACTAG
>JAGCAV010000368.1 GCA_017652545.1 Lachnospiraceae bacterium | reverse complement strand
GAGACGGGCCGGATCGATGAGCTGGCAGAAGAATACATTTATCGATATGTCCGGCAGGAAACGGACGAAGCGGCCTGACGGCTGACAGTACTGTGCCAATTCGGAATGATGAATTCGGAATTATGAATGGAATCATGTTTATCATGAACTATCTCCAATTCCGAATTCCTAATTACCTTGCACGCACGCAGAGTTTTATCAATCTGCTTCAAAATTCTGCGCGGCCGAACCTGCCAATGGTATCGCCAGTATAGGATGATCATCGAGAACAGACAAATGAGTCACCCACCAACCAAAACGGCTCTCCAACCGTCCTCCACTCAGGGACGATCTGAGAGCCGCTGTTTTTCTTATCCCGGAAGGGGCTGCCCTTACGGAACAACGACGGTGCTGACATCGCCGTATTCGCCGTATTCGATCCGCTTGTAATACTCCGGCGCATCGGCGGCAGCGCCGGTGTTATCCACAAAAGCGCGCGCCTGCACTTCATATTCGCCGGCAGCCAGGCTGCCGATCACCAGATCGGTCCGGCCGGCCTCAAAGGGGGCGGCGGTCCAATCATCGGTTCCCTTCAGCCGATAATGGGCCTCATAGCCATCCGCGCCCGTATCGGACAGATCCTTCACGGACAGACGGATTTCCCCGCTTTGGGCCGAGAGGGAGAGGATTTCCGGGCTGCAGGGAACAATAGAGAAATACTCCACAACAGGCGCTGCATCGGGATCCGCGCACGGGCCGATCCCCGTGATCACAGCCCGGCCAAGTCCGCACAGGATATTGTTGTCAAACGCCACCTGATAATGCTCGCCTTCTTTCAGCTGAGTATCGGCGTCGCTGTACGCCAGGACCAGGGGGATGACTGCCTGCCCGGTGTATGCCGGTTCCATCGCAATGACGATTGCGTGATCGAGACGGCCCTGTCTGACCGTGACCGGGAAAACCGTGGTCCCGATCCCCTCTGTCGTCACGGACAGCATGGCTGTCCCGGACTTTTTCGCGGTCACGTCAAGGGTTGCGCCTTCATCTTTCGGCGCCAGCTCCAGGATGTCTTCCGAGCCGGGCAGCGGCTGCCATACAATGGACGGACGCCCGATGTCGAAGCCACTGTTCACAACAAACTGCACAGAATACCGGCCCTGATCGAAGCCTTCCAGCAGGGAAAGCTGCTCACTTCCAGGCTTCAGTTTCATCCTGACGTCGTTTGCCGCCCGGTCGCTGAAAACCTTGATGGGAAAATTGTCATAGGACTGACCGAATGATATTTCCTCACCCGCGGCCTCTGTCGCCCAGGCATCCAGGACCGCCTTGTAATCCTGCCATTGCCCGTCCTGATACAGATAGCTTTCCCGTTCATTCACAATGGCTGCCTGGACGTCTCCACCGAGTCCGTATGTGCTGAACTTGACGACGTCATGGGTCCCCTCCTGATTGGTCAGCGTCACAACGGCAGAGAAATACTGGCCCTTCTGCACACGAACCTCGCTGACTGGGATGCGGTGGAAACCGGCATCGATGAAGGAGATGTCGCCTTCCGCCACCATCAGCCCGTCTTCAGGCGTCTCAAAGGCATCCCGGAGAAGATAAACCTGATAATGCACGGAGGTGTTTGCCGAGACGGTCAGGCAGGAAATGGCGCGGAGCGTTTTGGAATGATCTGCCCGGAACACATTGGCCATGGAGGCCGTCTGGATATAGGCATGGCTGCTCAGTTCGATCGGCAGGAAGTAATCGTGCTGATCTACGCTCTGCGGCGCTGTCGCAGCCTTCAGCTCCAGGGACACCGGATCACTGATCGAATGATCATAATACGAGATCCAGAAATACCCGGTATGCTGGCTTTGCTCGTTTTCAATGCCCCAGTTCCCCCTGGAATAGAAGGGAAAGGCCTCTTCCGCCGAGCCCCAGCTGTTTTTGGCCAGCCAGGCGCCGTCTGCCGGGGGCTGATGCTCCGCAAGGAAGTTTTCTTTGGGATAATTGTCGTCCCAGCCGACGATGGTCACCGCGTGGTTGGATGCGCCAAAGTCCCAGGTGTAATGCGCCCATTTGTCGCTGATGTATTTCGCCTCGTTCACATTCGTTGACGACGGATTGCTGAGATCCGCCAAGATGTTGATCATCACACCGCGCTTTTCCAGCAGCTGCTGTTTGATGGCCCTCGTGCCGGCTTCGTTATAAGCATACTGTTCTGGGGCAGGCAGTTCAGCGGGGCAAGGAAGCAAGTGGGTATCCATCAGGACATAATCCTGGTGAAACCTGAATTCATCCGGAATGGTCCAGTCGTCTTCATCGCTGTAGTGAAAGCCGCGGAAAGCGCCGTCGATATAATCCAGGACGGTAGTGCGCTCTTTGCCGTGGTATTCGAAGGCTTCTCCGATATTGGGCAGGTCCGGATGCTCATCGGAGGGGCCGATGCCCTGGGCAAAGGCCTCCAGGGCCATCAGTGTCGATCCCCCGCCGTACACTTCAAACATATCCGTGGGATCGGCCGCCGTCGTGCCTTCCCCGTTCTGCGGGCTGGTCGGATCGTTCAGCAGCATATGGGAAAAATAGCCCAGCTGCTTTTCAGACAGGTCCAGGGTTTTCCAGGCTTCCGGGTCATCGGCGTACACAGACCCCAAAAGGCTGATTTCCGCGGCGGATATCCCCGCAAAGACCCAGCAGGTGGCGAAGGGATTCTGAAACCTGACCGGGGTCACATAGCAGCGGTCGCCGACGCCGTCTCCGTCCGTATCGACGCTCCTCAGATCAAAGGACGCGGGGAGTTCCCCTTTCTGGGTCCCTTCAGCCTGCGCATCCAATGGGTCTGCAGGAAAGCATACCGTCAGGAGCATGCTCATGATCATCAGCAGCAGGATCGCTTTTTTCATCATCGTCCCATCCTCCTTTAACAGCATCTGCAGACCGCAATGACCGGATTGATTGTACAGCAGGCCGGAAAGCAAGTCAACGATTGCGACCGCAACCAAACGGTTTCCCCGGGATGCGCTGTTCAAAGGGCGGGATACGCGAGGAAGCAAAAACTGATGCGCGGATTCCACATACCACCGGCCCATATTGACAATGCTGCATACCGGGCTCTGGGTAGAATATGATGGAGATGCCATGATTATTGATGATGGACTGCCTGGGCAATCAAGTAAAGTATATTCATATATAAAAAATGATTTGCATTATGGTTGGCTTTTGTCACTTTTGCCATAAGTCAATAAACGACCAAAAGACAGACTCTTGCATTACATGATTCGGCGTGGTAGAATAATGAAATGTAATTAATCGGCTATAAATTGAAGACCATATCCAATCATTCAATGAGCGATGGAAGGGAAAAAACATGGATCAGAATGCGCGATATCATGAGTATTTAGAACGTCTGACCCGGGAAATGGTAAGTACGGAACAAATTCGCGTGGAAATGGTTTACGCGGATTTACAGGAGCTGTGCAAAATGCTCCGGGTTGCCAAGGGAGTTACTTCTTTTTATAACAGTATCGCTTTGGAACGCAAAGGAGAAGGCGATACATACATCCCCTACGATACCGGCGTTGAAACGGATAAAGCGCTGACAATCCGCAGTGATTTGTCCGGTGTCCTGGTAGGCCAGTGTACGGTTTATCATGCAAAAGGAGACGCACCCTGGACAGAGGAAGAGCTTTCCCGCATTGATACCATCCAGCGGATGATGCTGAACTTTGTCAGCAAAAACCGAATGAAAATGATGATTCAGAAGGCCACGCTCTATGATGATGCGGGTTTCAGCAATATCCGCCTGTTTACTCAGACCGTGGAACGAATCGGTAACGCTCAGGGCCTGGGTGACTTCTGTGCGGCTCGGATGGATCTAAAGCATTTTTCCCTGATCAATCAGCAATTGGGACGGGATATGAGCAATAAGATTATGAAGAAATATATTCAGCAGTTGGAGGAAGCAGCCGGCGAGGATGGAATCGTCAGCAGACTGGGCGGCGACAACTTTGTGCTTCTTTTCCGGAAAAAGAATCTGGATCAGGTGACCAGACTGCTGGAAGGTTCACCGGTACGCTTCGGAGATGCAGAGGACGGGCGTGTTATGATCTCCGCTCACGCAGGCATGCTGGTGATCCCGGAGGATTACTATTATCATGACTTTGGTGATCTGATGGACCGGATCATCAACGCCTACAACGTTTCCAAGAGTGGTGCCCGGGGAGATATCATTTTTTCCAATGAGAAGATGATAGAGCAGAAAGAACATGCCATGCGGATCAAGCAGGTTTTCCCCGTGGCCCTTCAAAATGAAGAAATCCTTGTGTTCTATCAGCCAAAGATCAGCGTCAGTACAAATACCATCGTTGGCGCGGAAGCCTTAAGCCGTTGGTATCATAACGGTAAACTGGTCATGCCGATGGATTTTATTCCGGTACTGGAGCAGTCCATGGACATCTGCAAGCTGGACTTCTATGTGCTCGATCATGTATGCAGAGATATTCGCCGGTGGCTGGACGAAGGAAAGCCTGCGGTTCGTATCTCCATCAATCTGTCCCGCAGGCATCTGATTGACCTGGATCTGCTGGATCGAATCCTGTCTATTGTGGACAGACATAGGGTACCGCACCACTTCATCGAGTTCGAACTGACCGAAACCACAACCGATGTGGAGTTCAAAGACCTGAAGCGCATTGTAACCGGTCTTCAGGAGGCAGGTATTTACACCTCAGTCGACGATTTTGGTATTGGATACAGTTCCCTGAACCTAATCAAGGAAATCCCATGGAATATCCTGAAAGTGGATAAAAATTTCCTTCCGCTGAACGAGCAGGCAACTCAGAACAAGCAGAACATCATGTTCCATCATGTGGTAAACATGGCGAAGGAAATCGGCCTGACCTGTGTAGCAGAAGGCGTGGAGACCAGTGATCAGGTGGATATTCTCCGGAAAAACAGTTGTGACATCGCTCAGGGTTTCTATTATGATAAACCCCTTCCTGTCCGTGAATTTGAAAAACGTCTGGAACAACATGTTTATTCAGACAAAACGTGATTTTTTAAACCTCAGTACT
>JAGCAV010000367.1 GCA_017652545.1 Lachnospiraceae bacterium | reverse complement strand
CCGAGCAGCCATGACGCATAGCGGTTCATGGAAAGCTCTGTGATAAACACGACCATCTCCTGGCTCTCCCCGAAGGCTTTTTCCATGAAGTCAAACGCATTCTCCAGCTTTTCACCTGCTGACGCGATCTCTTTTTCCAGTTCTTCACGCCTGCTGCCAAAATGCGCTTTCAGGACCTCGGGATCCCCTGTTTCGGCAGCCAGACTGACATAGGCCTCAAATGCTTCCAGTGCCGCGCCTTCCCGCCTGAACAGCTGACGCTTTCCCTGGCCGGCGGCAACCCGCTGCTCCAGCATCGTCCTCTCCCTTGCCAGGATCCGGCTGCAGGATCTTTCAAGCGTTTCCTTTCCGCGCCTTCCCGGTTCGTCTGCGAAAGTGTCCTGTGCTGCATCGCCATCCTCTGCCGACGCAAGAGCTTCTTTCAGATATCCGAACAGGAGGCCTGTCTGTTCATCCGCATCGAAGACCTCGCGGAAAGTCCCTGTGAGCGAGGCAAGGAGCAGGCTTGTCACTTTGAGCCGCTCATCCATGGCCGCAAACTTCAGTTTGTTCAGGGTTCCCTCACGGATCGTTCCCGAAAGGATCTCATCCACCTGATAGTCTGACTGATATTTATAATACAGCTGCAGATAATTCGCAAAATCCTTTGCCACGGCAGGATGCGCCACATACTGGGAGATCACCTGTGTATCAACCGTCAGGCCGAGCTCTTCACATACGCAGATGTATTCCGACAGGTCCTGCCATCCTCTGGCAGTCACATACTCCCGTCCTTCCACCGTCGTCTCCATCCGGTAGAAATTCTCCCTGTGAATATCCAGATAGGACAGGATGCTGCCGTGGATCATCTCGTCCGCGGCATACGTGCGCCATACGCTGTAATCCGGCTCGATGTCCATGACCCGGAGCCTGTCTAGCGTCACCACATCGAACTCCCGCACAGACCGGTTGTATTCCGCGGGGTTGCCGGCTGCCACGATGATCCATCCGTCCGGAACCTTCTGGTTGCCGAAGGTCTTTGCCTGGAGGAACTGCAGCATGGCCGGCGCAAGCGTCTCTGACACACAGTTGATCTCATCGATGAAAAGAAGTCCCTCCTTCTTTCCGGAAGCCTCCATGCGGTCATACACACTGGCGATGATCTCGCTCATGGTGTACTCCGTGACGGACCGCTCCTCACCGCCGTAGTTTTTTTTCACGATATAAGGCAGGCCGATGGCACTCTGACGGGTGTGATGCGTGATCGTATAGGAGACAAGTGCCAGGTCACATTCCTTTGCGATCTGCTCCATCACCTGTGTCTTGCCGATTCCGGGCGGCCCCATCAGGAGGATCGGGCGCTGGCGAATCTGGGGGATACGGTAGAACCCGTCCTCATCCCTGGTCAGGTATGCTCTGACTGTATTGATGATCTCCTGCTTTGCTCGAAATATATTCATGATTATGCCTTTTCGTCCGTGATATGTTTACTTCTTTCTTTTCCGGTATTCTCTGCAGATGGCCATAAACTTCTGTCCGACTTCCTTTCCCTTTCTGCCCATCTGGTCCGGGTGCCACTGCACACCGTAGACGGGAAGCGAAACATGTTCGACTCCCTCGATCTGATTGTTGTCTGTGCCCCACATGGTCGCCCGCAAACCCTTCCCGAGTTTGTTCACACACTGATGATGGAAATGGTAGACGACAGCCCTTTTGCCGAATCTCTTTCGGAGCCAGGACTTTTTGCTGATACGGATCCCCCGCCAGTAGGTATGCCACCCTATATGCTGTTTGAGCGTTCCTCCGAAGGCAACATTGATCGTCTGCTCGCCGCCGCAGATCCCCAGGACCGGTTTCCCTGCCCTGGCGAATTTCAGGATCACATCGATCTGCAGCCTGCTCCGCCCATAATCCGTTCCATATACATGCGGATCTCTTTTCTTTGCGCCATACAGTCTGGGATCCACGTCTCCCCCGCCGGGGATCAGCAGTCCGTCGTAGTTGTCCGGATTCACATTTCCGGAATGGACCCAGACCGGTTTCATCCCGCAGTACCTGGCATACCGGATCGTGCCTGCCGCTGCCTTGTAGGTCTTGTCGACTACAGCCACTTTGACCGCCTGTCCTGATGTTCGTTTTTTCTGTTTTTTTGTCTTTGCTTCAAATGAAGATGCCATGCCTGCGATCATTAAGATCACGCAGATGCCCGCAACCGTCAACTGGTACTTCCGTCGAAAACAAGATGTCAGCCTGTGCAATTTAGTGCGCCTCTTTTCCCTCTGCTGTCCTGTAAAGCGCCTGTTCTGTCAGCGTTTTCCTATACGAATGCGTACGCCGTTCCCAGCTCCTCCTTTTTTTCAGCCTGCCACACCGGCAGGATCAGCCGGATCGCCCACGGCGGTACATTGATGTCAGTGAAATCCTCTTCAAGAAATACGAAAGCCGTATCCCAGGGAGGCTTACGCCGGGGATATATCCCGCGACCGTCCGTAAAATACAGCATTCCCTTCAGATCTGAAAAAGCCTTTTGCCGGACCAGTTCCTTTACATACGCAAAAGCCGGTCGGAAATCTGTTCCGCCTCCGCCCTTCAGCCGGAAATGCCTCATATATGTCTCCAGTTCTTTTCGGGAGGTGATCTTCACATCCTCCAGCACCCGTTCATCACACTGGATGATCCGTATATGAACATGGTTCAGATACGTCTCGTTCTCTGTCAGGACCTCATAGGTCTGGTCCAGGAACTGCCGGACCAGCTCCCCCTGTGTGGACATTGACACATCCAGAACGATCACAAAATCCCT
>JAGCAV010000035.1 GCA_017652545.1 Lachnospiraceae bacterium | reverse complement strand
CCGGGCAGCTGTGACCGAAATCTTCTCTTTCCGTTCGGAAGGACGATATAGAGCATGGTGAAGATCATCGTCATCAGCACAAGTCCGAGAAGGGAAAGCAGCCAGCGTGTCCCGGCACTTATTCCGTTAAGAAACGGGATCGCCTTCAGCAGGACCCTGTTCACCTTAACACTTGCCACCAGGATACCGAGCGCCATGACAAATAATACGATCAGCAGAAGCGTGTAGACCATAGACCTGAACATAAGGAACAGGATGTTTCTGTTCTCTCTCACCCTGCGGATACTGTTCAGGCCGTTCGTCAGCCCGAGAATCGCCCTGCTGGCTACCCAAAGGCTCGTCACGGTCGCGAAGGAAAGGATACCGACCGATCCGTGATACACATTCCCGACAACCTGCTCAACATAGCCCATCACTGTCTCATCCATGATCTGCGAAAGGGCATCCAAAATCATCTCCTCATCGAGCGGCGTGAACCTGAGCATCATCAGCATCAGCATCAGGATCGGAATCAGACCCATGACAAGATAAAAAGCAGACTGAGCCGAATATACGTCAAGCCTGTCCGCCGACATTTTTTTCAGAAAGCATTTGATCAGATGCAGAAATGATCGAAAGCGTCTTTTTCTCATATCTTCTTCAAGAAGTTCTTCTTCAGAATCAAAAACCCCAGAGTGCCGGTTCCCTAATTTTGACGCCTAGCCGAAGCCAGGTGGGTGTCCGCAGAGGGCGCCGCTGTCTTCCCTTCGAAGGAGGGCCTGACATTACCGCCGACTATATAGGAGTCCCATTAAGTAAATGTAGGTTCAAAATAAAGAGAGTTATCGCACACCCCAGGGGTATTGCCTTTTTAATCTGTCTAAATCATACAGCATTTTCGATGATTTCGCAACCAGAGATTCGATGAAGACATTCGTAAGTTTCCAAAAAAAAGAGACAGGAAAATCCTGTCTCTTTCTTACTTACACTCAAGAAAATGCTGCGCATTTTCCTGTACTTCTTACACTCAAGAAAATGCTACGCATTTTCTTTCGTTAAAGATGACAGCTCCTTGCGGAGCTACCACCATCTTTTGTTATGCTTTTCTCTTGCGCTTCTTACACTCAAGAAAATGCTGCGCATTTTCTTTCGTTAAAGAAGCCAGCTTCTGACGAAGCTGTGCATCCACCGCTTCGCGGTGTCTGCCAATAACTGCTCACGCAGTTATTGCTTCTTAAAGCTGCGGACCTGCTGCGACAAGGGCCTTGCCTGCTTCGTTGCCTTCGTACTTCTTGAAGTTCTTGATGAAGCGGCCTGCCAGATCCTTCGCCTTCTCATCCCAGTCAGCAGGATTTGCATAGGTGTCACGCGGATCAAGGATCGCGGGATCAACACCCGGAAGCTCTGTCGGAACCTCGAGGTTGAACAGCGGGATCATCTTGGTCGGAGCTTTCAGCACGTCGCCATTCAGGATCGCGTCGATGATGCCGCGGGTATCCTTGATGGAGATACGCTTGCCGGATCCGTTCCAGCCGGTGTTCACCAGATATGCCTTGGCGCCGGATTTCTCCATTCTCTTAACGAGTTCCTCACCGTACTTGGTGGGATGCAGCTCCAGGAATGCCTGGCCGAAGCATGCGGAGAAGGTCGGGGTCGGCTCTGTGATGCCGCGCTCGGTGCCTGCCAGTTTTGCTGTGAAACCGGACAGGAAGTAGTACTGTGTCTGTTCCGGAGTCAGGATGGACACGGGCGGAAGAACACCGAAGGCGTCAGCTGACAGGAAGATGACATTGTCGGCTGCGGGGCCTGCGCTGATCGGACGCACGTTCTTGACGATCTTGTCGATGAACTCGATCGGATAGGAAACGCGGGTGTTCTCGGTGACGGACTTGTCGGCGAAATCGATCTTGCCGTTCTCATCGACTGTCACGTTCTCAAGCAGAGCGTTTCTCCTGATGGCGTTGTAGATGTCGGGCTCGGACTCTTTGTCGAGGTTGATGACCTTAGCATAGCAGCCGCCCTCGAAGTTGAACACGCCGTTGTCATCCCAGCCGTGCTCGTCATCGCCGATCAGCAGTCTCTTGGGATCGGTGGACAGAGTGGTCTTGCCGGTGCCGGACAGACCGAAGAAGATGGCGGTGTTCTCGCCGTTCATATCGGTGTTGGCGGAGCAGTGCATGGAAGCAATGCCCTTCAGCGGCAGGTAGTAGTTCATCATGGAGAAGAGGCCCTTCTTCATCTCGCCGCCGTACCAGGTGTTCAGGATAACCTGCTCGTGGCTGGTGATGTTGAAAGCGGCCACGGTCTCAGAGTTAAGGCCGAGCTCTTTGTAATTGTCGACTTTAGCCTTGGAAGCGTTGTAGCAGACGAAATCCGGCTCGAAAGCTTCAAGCTCTTCATCCGTGGGGATGATGAACATGTTCTTGATGAAGTGAGCCTGCCATGCAACCTCAACGATGAAGCGAACGCCCATGCGGGTATCCTTGTTGGCACCGCAGAAGCAGTCAACCACAAACAGCCTCTTGTTGGAAAGCTCTTTCCTGGCAAGATCTTTCACAACAGCCCAGGTTTCTTCGCTCATGGGATGGTTGTCGTTCTTGTACTCATCGGTTGTCCACCATACGGTGTCCTTTGAGTTCTCATCCATGACGATGTATTTGTCTTTCGGGGAACGTCCGGTGAAGATACCGGTCATGACATTGACAGCGCCAAGCTCCGTCATAACGCCCTTGTCAAAGCCTTCCAGTTCGGGCTTCATCTCTTCCTCATACAGGAACTCCCATGAAGGATTGTGGACGATCTCAGTGGTGCCGGTGATGCCATACTTTGTCAGATCAAGTACTGCCATTTTGTTAAACCTCTCTTTATAAAATATTGTACTACAGCTGCATTTCCTGGTTTCATGGCCCGCATGCGAACCATTCCATTATTATCTTAACGCATTTTCCCTGCAAAGTCACCCAGTATTTCACTCATTTACTGTTTTTTTAGAATCTGCTCATGCCGATCCGTCCGAAACATGCTTAATTGCAGGAACTCAGGCACCTGATCAGTCGTCAAATGCTTCATCCAGGCCTTCCTTCAGCTTATTGAAGAAGCCTTTCTTTTTGGGTTTCTCGCCGCTGCCCTTTCCGTCAGATTCGGAAGAGGTCTCCGCCTGCCGGAGCGAATTGCCTGTTGCTTCATCAAACGCACGGAGGGCGCGCTTTGCTTCATCATTCATCTTCGTGGGGACTTTCACATTCAATGTGACATAGTGATCTCCTCTGACCGTACTGTTCCGCAGAGAAGGAACGCCCTTTCCGCGCAGCCGTACACGGGTTCCCGGCTGGGTCCCTGCCTTGACGGTATAGATCACGTCGCCATCCACGGTCTTGATCCGTACATCGTCTCCGAATGCCGCCTGGGCAAAACTGATCTCCACAGCAGAATAGATGTCCATATCCTGTCTGGCAAACTCCGGACTGTCGGAAACCAGGATCTGAACAAGCAGATCTCCTCTCGGCCCGCCGTTGGTTCCGGGTTCTCCCTGACCGCGCAGCCGGATGCTCTGTCCGTTGTCAATACCGGCAGGAACAGAAACAGAGATCTTCTTCCGGGTCGTCTTATAGCCGCTTCCGCCGCAGGACGGACACCGGTCTCTGACGATCTTTCCGCTGCCGCGGCAATCCGGGCAGGTCTGAACGTTCTGCATCATGCCGAAGATCGACTGCTGCGAATAGATGACCTGTCCCTTACCCTGACATTTCGGGCAGGTCACAGGTGACGTACCGGGTTTTGCTCCGTTTCCGCCGCAGGTTGTACACGGGTCTTTCTGATTGATGGAGATCTCTTTCTCGCAGCCGTGAACCGCTTCCTCGAAGGTAATGCGTACGCTGGCACGCAGATTCTCACCCTGCATCGGGGCATTGGGGCTGCGTCTTGTTCTTCCGCCGCCGAACAGATCTCCGAAAAGATCCCCGAATATATCGCTCATGTCGCCGGAGAAATCGAAACCGCCAAACCCGCCGGGGCCGCCTGTTCCGTCAAAGGCTGCATGTCCGAACTGGTCGTACTGGCGCCTCTTTTCGGGATCGCTTAGGACAGCATAGGCTTCGGAAGCCTCCTTGAACTTTTTCTCGGCTTCCTTGTCACCGGGGTTCATATCAGGATGATATTTCTTCGCAAGGGCACGGTAGGCATGTTTCAGCGCATTGTCATCAGCGTTCTTGTCAACCCCCAGCACCTCATAATAGTCTCTCTTCTGTTCTGCCATATTGATCCTTTACCCTCGCAAAGGAAACGCTGAATACTCAGCGTTTCCCTTACATTTTTTATATTCTGTATAATCGCTCAGTTCGGATGGGAAAAATCCTGAAGCTTTCAGCTCCGCTCCTGACTCTCCACACTTCACTCTGCCGGTTGATCCGGATCAGGTCTTATACTTCCCTGAAATCGCCGTCCACGACATCGTCATCAGCTGATCCGCCGCCGGCCTGGCCGCCGCCGAAGCCCGCGCCTGCGTTCGGGTCGAAGCCCGCGCCGCCCTGCTGCGCGCCTGCCGCCTGGGACTGCTCATACACTTTTGCGAAAAGCTTCTGGGCGCTGTTCATCAGTTTTTCCTTGCCGGCTTTCAGGTCGCCGAGCTGGCTGTCTGTAATCTCGTCGCCGCAGCCCGCGATCACATTCTTCAGGGACTGCAGGTCCGCTTCCACTTCTGCCTTGTCAGCGGGATCCAGTTTGTCACCGACCTCGCTCATGGCCTGCTCGGTCTGGAATACCATGGAGTCCGCATCATTCTTTGCATCGATCGCCTCTTTACGCTTCTTGTCCTGCGCCTCAAACTCGGCTGCTTCCTTCACAGCCTTGTTGATATCATCCTCGGACATATTGGAGCCGGAGGTAATGGTGATGTGCTGTTCCTTGCCTGTACCCAGATCCTTTGCGGAAACATTCACGATGCCGTTGGCGTCGATATCGAAGGTCACCTCGATCTGCGGGATACCTCTCCTTGCGGGCGGGATCCCATCCAGCCTGAACTGGCCGAGGGTCTTGTTATCTCTTGCAAACTGCCGCTCACCCTGTACAACATGAATGTCAACAGCGGTCTGGTTATCCGCAGCCGTGGAGAACACCTGGCTCTTCTTGGTCGGGATGGTGGTATTTCTTTCGATCAGCTTGGTCGCGACACCGCCCAGTGTCTCAATGGACAGGGAAAGCGGTGTTACATCCAGCAGCAGGATGTCGCCGGCACCGGCATCGCCTGCCAGCTTGCCGCCCTGGATGGAAGCGCCGATGGCCACGCACTCATCCGGATTCAGTGTCTTGGAGGGCTCCTGGCCGGTCAGCTGTCTCACCTTCTCCTGGACTGCCGGGATACGTGTGGAACCGCCTACCAGCAGAACCTTCCCCAGATCGCTGGCGGACAGGCCTGCGTCACGCAGTGCGTTCTGTACCGGAACAACTGTCATCTCGACCAGATCATGCGTCAGCTCATCGAACTTCGCTTTGGTCAGGTCCATCTCAAAGTGCTTCGGACCGGTCTCGTTTGCGGTGATGAAGGGCAGGTTGATGTTTGTGGTCGTTGCGGAGGAAAGTTCCTTCTTGGCCTTCTCAGCCGCCTCTTTCAGTCTCTGCAGAGCCATCTTGTCCTGAGACAGGTCGATGCCTTCTTTCGCCTTGAAATCAGCGATCATGTAGTCGGTGATCTTCTTATCAAAGTCGTCACCGCCCAGCCTGTTGTTGCCGTTGGTGGCCAGAACCTCGATCACGCCGTCACCGATGTCGATGATGGATACATCAAATGTGCCGCCGCCCAGGTCATAGACCATGATCTTCTGCTCTTTTTCATTGTCCAGGCCGTATGCCAGCGCTGCTGCCGTCGGCTCGTTGATGATTCGCTTGACATCCAGTCCTGCGATACGGCCGGCATCCTTGGTAGCCTGACGCTGTGCGTCATTGAAATACGCGGGTACCGTGATAACGGCTTCCGTAACTTTCTCGCCCAGGTAGTTCTCTGCGTCGCCTTTCAGCTTCTGAAGGATCATCGCGGAGATTTCCTGCGGAGAATACTTCTTGTCATCAATTGTAACCTTATAGTTGCTGCCCATCTCCCTCTTGATCGAAGAGACGGTCTTCTCTGAATTGGTCACGGCCTGACGCTTTGCCGGCTCACCGACCAGCCTCTCACCGTTCTTTGTAAATGCCACGACAGAGGGTGTCGTCCTGGCTCCTTCTGTATTGGCGATCACGACGGGCTTGCCGCCTTCCATAACTGCTACGCAGCTGTTGGTTGTTCCAAGGTCAATTCCGATAATCTTACTCATAATCTTTTCCTCCTGTTATATATCTGAAAAAAGTCTGAATTCCAAATCTGATATTGTCAGCCAGCTTCTTAGTTTGCGACCTTTACCATGCTGTATCTGACAACACTGTCCCGATACATATAACCCTTCTGCAGTTCTTCGACAACAATATTCTCTCCGACGTTCTCGTCATCCACATGCATCACTGCATTGTGCAGGTCCGGGTTGAACTCCTTTCCCACAGCATCGATCGGCTTTACGTCAAGTGATTCCAGTGTTGTCATCAGCTGCTTGTAGATCTTCTGCATGCCTTCCACAAAAGGATCCTCTTTGTTCTCTTCAGTGGCAAGCCCTCTTTCAAAGTTGTCCACAACGGGAAGGATCTTCTCGATCACACTCTTCGCGCCTATCTCATACATGGCGGCTTTTTCCTTTTCGGTACGCTTCCGGAAATTGTCGAATTCCGCCATCTGGCGCTTCACCCTGTCGGTCAGCTCCTCGATCTGCTGATCCTTCTTGTCTTTTTTATCTTTTTTCCTGAAGAAGCCTTTGATCCCGCCTTCTTTCTGTCCGGCGTCCGCCTCTGCCTGATCACAGGCCTCCTCGCGGGTGCTTGCTTCTTCTCCTTCCCCGGCTTCTTTTTCTTCTGTCCCGGCTTCAGCCTCCTCCCCCGTCTCCTCGGACGTTTCGGCCAAATCCGCTTCTTCATTCAATTCTTCGGGGCTGATTTCTTCTGTCTGCTCCCCGGCAGCCGTTTCATCTGCTTCGGGTACATTTTCTGTCTCCTGCGCGCATTCCTGATCCCGGATCTCCCGTTCTTCGCGCGCGTCTTCTATATTGATCTGTGCCATGCTGTTGTCTCCTCAGTTCCTTCATATCTTTCCCGACTATTCGTCTTTTTTATAGATCTCATCAAGCCGGGATGTTATGTTCCGAAGAACACTCACTACTTTCTCATAGTCCATACGCTTGGGTCCGACAATACCGATCCGTCCGTACATGCCGCCGCCCAGATCATAGGAAGCCGTTACGACCGAGCAGTCCCGCATGGTCGCGAGCGGTGCTTCCTGACCGATATACACCTGAATGCCGTTCTCATCCTGTCCCTCAGAGCCGCTCATCAGCTGTGCCAGCGGATGTTTCTCCTCAAAGGTGCTGATCAGCTCGCTGGCCTTTTCGCTGTCCGACAGCTCCGGATACTTGAAGAAGTTGGTGGCACCGCTTGTATAGATCTCCACATCCTCTTCCTGGCTGATGGCTTCCGCCACGATGTCCAGAACTTTTCCGATCACATCCGAGTGTATGCCGGCTTCTTCCTTCAGTGCCGCGATCGTGCCGAGATTGATCTGTTCCAGTGTCAGACCGTTCAGGCTTGTATTGAGCAGCACATTCAGCTTCAGGATCGTCTCCCTGTCCAGTCCGTGCTCGATCTCGATGATCTTGTTCTTGACGACATTGGCCTCCGTCACGATCACAGCCAGGATCTGGGTTTCGTTGACAACTGACAGCTGGATGAATTTCAGCTTGGTCTGATGATATACAGGCCCGGTGATCATCGTCGCGTAATTGGTGTTCACCGCAAGGTACTTGACGACCTGCTTGAGCATCAGTTCCATCCTGTCCTGACGCTGGAGCATCATCTCCTTCATCTCGGCGACTTCCTGATCCTTCTCCTCCATCATATGGTCAACATAGAACCGGTAACCGGCATCGGAGGGAATACGGCCTGCCGAGGTGTGAGGCTGCAGGATATATCCCATCTCCTCCAGATCGGACATCTCGTTGCGGATGGTCGCCGAACTCAGGTTCAGATCCGTATATTTTGAAATGGTTCTGGACCCTACCGGCTCCCCGGTCTCCAGATACGTCTTGATGATCGCTTTTAAGATCGTCCATTTGCGTTCATCCATCTGCATCCCTTTGTCCTCCCGTTTTTTGGATTGTTAGCACTCGTTGCATTGGAGTGCTAATACCCATGACCGTATAATATGTCCTGCCGGAGCGTTTGTCAACTGTTTTTTGAAATATTTCATTCCGCACGATGAATATGACCGGAACAGGTGTCTTTTTCAGGCCGGACAGGCGACTGTATTTGACTAATGCTTTTTTTCTGTTATCATTCTAAATAAGAGAAAAGATATCGTAGACCAGAGGGATTTTACTTATGAAGAAAAAAAACCGTCTGCCGCTGATCCCTGCACTTCTGCTGCTGCTGTGCCTGCTTGCTCTGGCCGGCATCACTGTCTGGCTGAAGTGGCAGACAGATCTGATCCTGGATGAGACCGACCGCGCGCTCTCCATCCTTGAAGAGAAGGATGCCCTGATCAATGCGGTTCTTGATCATCCTCTTTACACAGCTGAGGATCTTCAGAACATGACACCCGAACAGCTTTCGGAATTGCTGGAGAGCCTCACGGAAGAATTTGAACCGGCGGTCGAGAGCCTCACGGAATTTGGCGCAGGCACCGTGCAGGAAATGACGGAAGCGGTTCCCGGAGAGAGCGTATCGGAACGCCTGACAGAGGAAACAGAACATGTTTCTGAGAAGATCTTCCCCACAGAGCTGCTGTCCGAGACCGTTATCGAATCGGAAAGTGACGCGTACGGGAATCTGCCCGAGACGGATCTGCCCGGGTTCTGGTCCGTCAGGGAACTGAAAAAAGTCGCCGGTTCAAAGCATAAAGTGATCTTCGTCGGCGACTCCAGGACAGTCGGAATGGGCGGTGCTGAAGCCAAGATAGATGATGAATGTATCTATATCGGTGCAGAAGGCGAGGGATACAACTGGCTGATCGAATACGGGATCGACCTGCTGGACGCGGCGATCCGCGCCAACCCCGGTGTGCCTGTCGTCTTCAACTTCGGTGTCAATGACTGCGACGCGATCCGGGCATATATCGAAGTCTATCACAGCATCGAGGTCGGTTACCCGGATACGGATTTCTTCTATATGTCCGTCAACCCGGTCACTGAGGAATCCCCCCACGTGCCGCTCTCTGATGTACTCGCCTTCAACAGGTCGCTGCAGGCAGCCTATCCGGATCAGTATATCGATACCTGCTCCTGGATGCTCCGGGGCGGATTTGAAGATGTGGACGGTGTCCACTATTCCCAGAAGCAGTACCGCAGAATCCATGACTACGCGGTTCTGTCAGTCGAAAAAATGAAAAAGCAGTAAGCAGAAAGGGACAGTTCCGATCAACGGGGCTGTCCCTTTTTTCATGTGAGCAGTTCTCTCTCCACGTATCCCTCCAGATCCAGGCCTTCGTCCGTCACGCGGGCATATCCGTCCCGGATCAGCAGAAGACCTGCTTTTTCCAGCTTTGCGATTCTCGTTCCGAAAACCTCCTCAAAACCGGAACCGAATTCCCGTGAAAACGCGTCAAGGTCGATCCCCTTTGTCATGCGAAGTCCCAGGAACACACACTCCTCGATCTGTTCCTGCCGGGACAGTACCTGGATATCCGTCCTGCAGCGGTCTGTTTCATGCAGGCTCTGCCCGAACGACTGCAGGTATGCTTCCATATCCCGGGTGTTGCTCCATCTGATCCGGCCCATGCAGGAAGCGGCTCCCAGCCCGAAGCCCAGATAGCTGCGCCGCTTCCAGTACCCCAGGTTGTGAACGCATTCATACCCCTCCCGGGCATAGTTTGAGATCTCATACCGGTGATACCCGCATGACATAAGGAAATCCCGCGTCAGATGATACATTCTGCGTTCGTCTTCTTCTGACGGAAGCAGTCCGTGATGATCTCCCCCCTCACCATAAAGGGTATAAAAAGGCGTTCCCTCCTCGATGATCAGGCTGTAGGCGGAAATATGCTCGGGAGGCGGAGTAAGACCCGCCGTGCAGGCCAGCGTTCTTTCCCAGTCCTCCACCGTCTGCCCGGGAAGTGCGCTCATCAGATCAATATTGATATTGGTAAATCCGGCATCTCTCGCAGCGTAATAGTTTTCTTCAAATGTCTTCCGGTCATGGATACGGCCGAGGCGCTTCAGTTCGGCGTCACTCGCTGACTGGAGCCCGATGGACAGCCGGTTGATTCCCATTTCCCGGAGCGATCGCAGCTTCCCGGCTGTCAGGGTGCCGGGGTTGCACTCCATGGTTGTCTCCGCCTGCTCCGGACAGACAAACGACCGTCTTACAGCCTCCAGGATCCTCCCGGTCTGTTCCGGTTCCAGCAGGGAAGGCGTGCCGCCTCCGAAGAATACGCTGGCCGCATGAAGCTGGCCGCTGGCCGGACTGCTGCTCTTCCGGGTGCCGTCCGGGCTGCTGCCCTTTTTGCGCAGTCCCGCCAGCCAGGCATTCCCGTCGGTATTCCAGCCTTCGATCTCCCGGCAGAGCGCATTTACATACGCCTCCCTCAGCTCCTCTCCTGCGGGAAACGAAAGAAAGTCACAGTATGCGCATTTTCGAATACAAAAGGGGATATGTATATATATCCCCAATTCAGTCCTGTCCAATGTTCTGTTATTTCCCTTCGTCCAGTTTCAGCACGCTCATAAACGCTTTCTGCGGAATCTCCACGTTTCCGATCTGGCGCATCCGCTTCTTGCCTTCCTTCTGCTTCTCCAGCAGTTTCTTCTTTCGGGTAATGTCTCCGCCGTAGCACTTGGCCAGGACATCCTTGCGCATGGCCCGCACCGTCTCCCTGGCAATGATCCTGCCGCCCACAGCCGCCTGGATCGGAATCTCGAACAGATGGCGCGGGATCTCATCCTTGAGGCGCTCGCACATCCTGCGGCCGCGCTCATAGGCTGTATCCGCATGGACGATAAAGGACAGGGCATCCACCTCTTCATGATTGACCAGGATATCCATTTTGACGAGAGGCGACTGAACATATTCTTTCATCTCATAATCGAAAGATGCATAGCCTCTGGACCTGGACTTGAGCGCGTCAAAGAAATCGTAGATGATCTCGTTCAGCGGAAGTTCATACCGGATCAGCGCCCTGGTCTCCTCCATATATTCCATGCTGATATAGATTCCTCTGCGTTCCTGGCACAGTTCCATGATGGAGCCGACGAACTCCTTTGTCACCATGATCTCAGCGCTGACAAAAGGCTCTTCCATATATTCGATCTCGGAGGGATCCGGCAGGTTGGACGGATTGGTCAGATCCATGACTGTCCCGTCGGTCTTATGGATCTTGTAGACAACGCCCGGCGCTGTCGTCACCAGATCAAGGTTATATTCTCTTTCCAGCCGTTCCTGAATGATCTCCAGATGAAGAAGTCCAAGAAAACCGCAGCGGAAACCGAAACCCAGGGCAATGGATGTCTCCGGCTCAAACTGGAGCGACGCGTCGTTGAGCTGCAGTTTTTCAAGCGCGTCCCGAAGATCCTGATATTTGGCCGCATCAGCAGGATACATGCCGCAGTATACCATCGGCGTTACCTTTTTATATCCCGGAAGCGGCTGCTCGCAGGGGCGGTTCGCATCCGTCACGGTGTCGCCCACCCGCGTATCCTTCACATTCTTCAGGCTGGCTGTCAGATATCCCACCATCCCGGCGGAAAGCTCTTCACAGGGTATGAAGGCGCCGGCCCCGAAATAGCCGACTTCCACCACGTCCGCCTCGGCGCCGGTCGCCATCATGCGGATCCGTGTTCCTTTTCTGACGCTGCCCTCCCGCAGTCTGCAGAAGACAATGACACCCTTGTAGGAATCATACAGGGAATCGAAGATCAGCGCCTTCAGCGGCGCGTCGGGATCCCCTTCGGGTGCCGGAATCTTCTCCACAATGGCTTCCAGCACATCTTCCACATTTTCACCCGTCTTGGCGGAAATACGCGGCGCGTCCTGTGCCTCGATCCCTATGATGTCCTCGATTTCGTTGATGACCCGTTCCGGATCCGCGCTGGGCAGGTCGATCTTGTTGATGACGGGAAAAACGTCAAGGTCGTGATCCAGGGCCAGATAAACATTGGCCAGTGTCTGCGCTTCAATACCCTGCGCGGCATCCACCACAAGAATCGCGCCGTCACAGGCGGCCAGGGATCTGGACACTTCATAGTTGAAATCCACATGTCCCGGGGTGTCGATCAGGTTGAAAATATACTCCTGGCCATCTTTTGCCTTGTAGATAATGCGCACGGACTGGGACTTGATCGTGATGCCCCTCTCCCGTTCCAGCTCCATATTGTCGAGCACCTGCGCCTGCATCTCGCGGCTGGTCAGAAGACCGGTCTTTTCGATGATGCGGTCCGCAAGGGTTGATTTTCCGTGATCTATATGGGCAATGATGCAGAAGTTCCTGATTTTGCTCTGGTCAGTTTGCGGCATTGTTTCCTCCGATTGATATATCTGTGTTTCTTATCAAACGGGATTTTACCACATGCCGGGCGTTTTCACAATAAATGATGTCCTCATCCATATGTCTTTTATTTTATCATTGACACAGGGGATCGATTCGGCTAATATAACAGGGTATGTTTTTCATTAAGCGCCCGTGTCTGTTTAATGGAGCACACAAGAATACTTTATCAGGTTAGGAGGTGAAAAGAATTGGCTAATATCAAATCTGCAAAGAAGAGAGTTCTTGTTACCAAGAGGAACTATGACCGTAATAAATCGATCAAGTCTTCAGTTAAGACTGCTATCAAGAAAGTCGAGGCCGCTGTTGCCGCAGGCGATAAGGACCTTGCCTCCAAAGCTCTTCTCGAAGCTACTTCTACCATTGATAAAGCCGCCAAGAAGGGCGTTTATCATAAGAACAATGCTTCCAGAAAGGTTTCCCGTCTGTCCAAGGCCGTTAACGGCATCGGCTGATGGATCTTGTCTGTAACTGAACTATATATAAAGAATAAAGAAGAGCGCTGATCCCGTCATGTCAGCGCTCTTTTTATTCCATTCCAGTTCAGCCCTGCGGTGATGACAGCTGGGCGATCACCGTCTCGGCTGCCAGCACGTCCCTGATCCGCCCCATCTTGATGTCTTCATCCGCCTGCACACACATCTCCAGGGCATGCCGCAGCTCTTCCATGGAAGCCCCGGAAGCCTGGGACAGGGCGACCTTCAGGGGATATTCCTTCATGCCCATCTGTTCGGCAATACTGCTCTGCCCCATGCCGCGCTCCCTCATCTCCTTGATCCGGATCAGCGCTTCATAATGCCTTCCCATGATCACAAGGATCTTGAGCGGCGCTTCCTTCATTGCCAGCAGCTCATTGTACCGTTCCAGGGCCTGCGCCTGCCTGTGCCGGGCCATCTCGTTGATCATCATGTATACTTTTGTTTCCAGATGCTCTGTGGTGACAGCGCGCACATCCTCCAGCCTGATCGCATCAAGACCCTGCGTGTAATCGATCAGCTTTTCCATTTCCTGCCGCACCTGCCGCATGTCCGAGCCCGTCCGCTCCGTAAACAGGTTAAGGGCCGACCGCTGGATCTGTCTGCCGTGCCTTCCCAGATATCTCAGGATCCACTCCTCCATGCCCTTGCTGTTCAGCCGCTTAAACTCATGGACAACGCCCTGTGTCTTGAAAAGCCTGAAGAGCCTGCTTCTTGCATCCACTTCAGCCTCCGAGAAGACAATGATCGTTTCCTGAGGCACCGAGGGCAGAAAATCAGCCAGTTCCGTGCCGCCCTTTTTAAAAAGACCGCTGTTCTGGACGATCAGCAGCCTGTGCTCAGCAAAAAAAGGCAGGGTCAGCGCCTGCCGGCAGAATTCATCCGCATCGAATTCATCATCCTTCCAGATTTTGATATTCATCTGATCTTCTTCCGGAAAGATGGCTTTTTTCAATCTGTTTACATGATGCGTCCGAAGATATTCTTCTTCGCCGTACAGCAGATACAGACCGGCAAACCTGCCGCTTCTGATGTCCTCATCAATCCTGTTCATCCTGCCCGCTTTCATTCCAGTCCTGCGGATCCTGCGTGACGGCGCCTTCCTTCGGAATGATGATCGCAGCTGCCAGGTAAAGAAGGATGCCGCCGCCTCCGACAATTCCAAGGGCGGCAAACACCAGCCGCACGATCGTCGAGTCGATTCCGAAATACTCCGCGATGCCGCCGCAGACGCCGCAGATATAACGATCCGTTTCAGATTTTACAAGTTTTTTCATAACAGCACGTAAACTCCAATCTCCAGACTCCACACTGAATAAAAGCCGCTCCGGCCGGAGCGTGTTCCCGGGATAGATACGTGTGAGACCGGACACCTCCGATACGAAGCACCAAAAAAGGCTCTTCGCACTCCTCCCGGAACCGGCGCAGCCTGGTACTGTTATACCATAGTTGCCGTCCAGCGTGCAAGTAACGAAAAGGCAGCACAGGAAAGATCCTGTGCCGCCTCTTGCTCAGCAAATCAATGATTGTACCCGACAGCAGGGACTGATTACTCCTCGATCACAGCCTGGTCGAACAGGAAGTATCCAAGCGGAGTCCAGCCTACGCCCTTGAGTTTCGGGTTGCAGCAGTACTGCTGGGTGTAGAAGTAGATCGGGCAGACTGTCCAGCCGTTCTCGCCGAACAGAACCATCTCAGCCTCAGCCAGGAGAGCATCTCTCTCTTCGCCGCCCGGAAGAGCCTTGGCCTGGTTCACGAGATCGGTATACTCGTCGCTGACCCACTCACCGTAGTTGTAGCTGTTGCCGTTGGTGAACAGCTCGATGTAGGTGATGGCATCATCATAGTCAGCGATCCAGCCAAGACGGGCAAGACCGAAGTTGCCTTCGCCAAGGTTGTTGGTGTAGGTCTGCCACTCGGAATTGTTCAGGGAGATATCCAGGCCAAGAACGTTGGCTACGTCAGCCTGAACAGCCTCACCGATCGCCTTGTGGGCTTCGTTGGTGTTGTACTCATAGTTGATGGTTGCGGAGGTGTCATATCCGTCAGCAACAGCCTCATCGAGAAGCTGAACAGCCAGATCGCAGCGGCCTGAGTAGGTCTCAAGGTCAGCATCCGGATACAGCTCTGCAAGTGCTTCGTACATCACATCGCCATAGGTCTCGGTCCATTCAGCGTCTTCGCTGTTGGTGATACCAGCTGCAACAATACCGGTAGCCGGTGTCTGGCCGCCCTGGGTTACGTTCTCAACGATGTTCTCGCGGTCGATGGACAGCGCGATGGCAGCACGTACTCTCCAGTCCGGAATATTCTCTGTGTGCATATACAGATAATAGGTACCGACCTGGTTTGCGGAATGTTCTACGCCTTCTTCCTGAAGAGCGGCGATCTGGTCAACCGGAACTGCATCGAAGAAGTCATATTCACCGGCCTTGAAGGAAGCCAGCTGAGCGGTCTCGGAATTGTTCAGGTACCATGTGATGGTGTCGGGACCGGCAACTTCGCCGTAATACTTGTCGTTCTTGGTCATCTTCAGATAGCTGTCATGAACCCACTCGGTCAGCACATATGCGCCGTTGGATACGATATTCTCGGGATTGGTCCACTCAATGCCGAACTCTTCGACCACATCCTGGCGAAGGGGCTCAAGAGCGGCAAAAGCGCACAGGCCGATGAAATACGGGCACTCAGCCTCAAGGGTAACCTCGAGCGTCTTGTCATCAACAGCTACGATACCCAGGGTATCCGGCTCAGCTTCGCCTGCCTGGATCGCGGCAGCGTTCGCAACGATGCCGTCAAGAATGTAACCGTAGTCAGCCGCGTTCGCGGGATCTACGATACGCTTCCAGGAATACTCCCAGTCAGCGGCAACGACGGGCTCGCCATCGCTCCAGAAAATGTCATCGCGAAGATGGAAGGTATAAACCAGTCCGTCATCTGAAACATCATAGGATTCAGCCTGACCAAAATCCGGAACCAGAAGCTTCACATTGTCGCTGTCATCCAGTGCCGCATTGTCTTCGATCTGATTGTATTTCATCAGGTTCTCAAACATATGCATGGCATAGGTCGCACCGTCAACAGATGATTCCAGGTTGGGATCCAGTGTCTCGGGCTCGGATGCGATACAGGCATTGACATTTGTCTCAGCCATTGCAAGGGAGCTCATGCAGGCAGCTGCCACACCAAGGGCAACAACCACAGATAATGCTTTCTTCATTTGGTTACTCCTCCTTTTAGCCGGCGGCCTTACAGGTTCTGGTCCGGCCGCACATATTGATAAACTTCTATATAAAGAGCCTCATACCTGCTCCTTATATCAATCATCAAACCACCTGTAACAGAATACACCACGGCACATCTCTTTTCAAGAGTACTCTTTTATTTTTCGAGCATGTGGCAGGCGGCATAATGGCCCGGCGAATACTCCTTAAGCTCCGGCATCGCCTCTTTGCACCTGGCTGTCGCGTAGGGACAGCGGGTATGGAAGCGGCAGCCTGAAGGCGGATTCAACGGGCTGGGGATATCTCCCTCCAGCAGGATCCGCTGTCTGTGGCGGTTCTTTTCGGGATCCGTGAGCGGCACCGCGGAAAGAAGCGTCTGCGCATACGGATGGATCGGATGCGCGCACAGTTCATAGCTCTCGGCCAGCTCCACCAGGCATCCGAGATACATCACGCCGATCCGGTTTGAAATATGACGAACGACGGAAAGGTCATGGGCGATGAAAAGATATGTCAGCCCGATCGATTCCTGAAGCTCCTCCAGCATATTGACCACCTGAGACTGGATGGACACATCCAGCGCGGAGATCGGCTCGTCACACACGATGAATTCCGGCTCCACCGCCAGCGCCCTGGCGATACCGATACGCTGCTGCTGTCCGCCGGAGAATTCGTGCGGGAAACGGTTGGAATGCTCCGTGTTCAGGCCGACCCTGCTGAGCAGCTCATTGATCCGCTGCCGCCTGGCGTCCTTTTCCTGGTACAGTTTGTGGATGTCCAGGGCTTCTCCGACGATCTCACCGACAGTCATACGCGGATCAAGGGATGCGGACGGATCCTGGAAGATCAGCTGCATCTTGCGTCTGTAGGGCTTCATATCCGCCCTTGTATTCGTCTCACTGTCATAGATGGTGGTTCCGTCATACACGATCCTGCCGGAAGTCGGCTGATACAGCTGCAGGACAGTCCGTCCGAAGGTGGTCTTGCCGCATCCGGACTCTCCCACCAGGCCAAGTGTCTCCCCCTCATAGACAAACAGGGAAACGTCCTGCACCGCCTGGACGTAGTTTGTCCTGAACATGCCGGCTTTTACGGGAAAGTACTTGCGAAGCTTCGTTACTTCCACCAGTTTTTTGCGTTCTTCGCTCATGCCTTTTCCTCCCTCATCGCCTTCACATGCAGCCAGCAGGCGGATACATGACCATTGCCGACCTCAACCAGGGGCGGCTGCTTCGTAAGACAGATCTTCATGCAGTGTTCGCATCTGGGACCGAAAGCGCATCCCTTTGGCGGATCAAGCAGATCGACAGGCGTTCCTTCAATCGGGATCAGTTTCTTGCCCTTCTCGTCATCCAGATTCGGCATGGAGCGCAGAAGCCCCTGGGTATAGGGGTGTTCCGGCGAGTAGAAGATGTCATCCACGATGCCCTGCTCCATCACATGGCCGGCATACATGACCGTTACACGGTCACAGATCTCGGCCACGACACCCAGATTGTGCGTGATAAAGATGATGGCCATGCCGGTCTTTGCCTGAAGACTCTTCATCAGTTCCAGGATCTGGGCCTGTATGGTCACGTCCAGCGCCGTTGTGGGCTCATCCGCGATCAGCAGCTTCGGATGGCAGATCAGTGCCATGGCGATCATCGCACGCTGGCGCATGCCGCCTGAAAACTCATGGGGATACTGATCCACACGCTTGTCGGCGTTATTGATCCCGACAAGCTCCAGCATCTCGATCGCTCTTTTCCTGGCTTCCGCCCTGCTGATGGTCTTATCGTGGCAGGTCAGCGCCTCCATCAGCTGATTGCCGATGGTATAGACCGGGTTCAGGCAGGTCATCGGGTTCTGGAAGATCATGGCCGCCTTGCTGCCCCTGAATTCTCTTTTCTGATTCTCATCATAGGCAAGGAGGTCCTCGCCCTCAAAGGTCACGCTGCCGCCGACGATCCTTCCCGGATGCGCAAGCAGGCCCATGATGGAATACGCTTCCACGGATTTACCGGAGCCGGATTCCCCCACGATTCCCATGACCTCGTGTTCCTTGATCGTATAGCTGATACCGTCAACAGCCTTGACTTCACCCGCAGGTGTAAAGAAAGTGACCCGCAGATCCTTCACATCCAGAAGGGTTTTTTCTGTATTCGCATTCGCATTTTTCTGACTCATCAGATTCATTCCCTCCCTTCCATCAGTCTTTCAGTCTCGGATCCAGCGCATCTCTGAGTCCGTCACCGACCAGGTTCAGTGTCAGGACGATCAGGCTCAGCAGGATGGCGGGGAACAGCAGCCTGTACGGGAACAGCAGGAAAGTCTCCTTGGCATCCGAACACAGCGAACCAAGCGATGCCATCGGAGCCGAAACGCCAAGTCCCAGGTAGGACAGGAACGATTCAAGAAAGATGGCCGACGGGATCTGCAGGCAGGTCTGGATGATCAGCTGGCCGACACAGTTCGGAAGAAGGTGCCGCCTGATGATCCTTGAGGATGACGCGCCAAGCACAGTCGCGGCGGTCACATATTCCTGCTCTTTCAGCTGGAGCACCTGACCGCGGATGATCCTTGCCATGCCGACCCAGTACAGGAGGGCAAAGGTGATGAAGATACTCACGATTCCCACGCCCAGTGAACTGAGCGCTTTGGAGAGCGGATCCTTTCCCGCATCGAACCAGGCCTGCAGCGGCTCTTTCAAAACGACCTGCAGAAGCAGGACGATCAGCACATCCGGTACGGAATAGATCAGGTCAACGATACGCATCAGGACAAAGTCAACTTTTCCGCCCGCGAATCCGGAGATCGATCCGTAAAGCGCGCCGATGACAAGCACGATCAGGGCTGCCACGATACCGATGATGATGGATACCCTCGAACCGTACATGCATCTGGCCATCAGGTCCCTGCCCTGTGAATCGGTTCCGAAATAATGGGGAAACACCCGTTTGTCCAGCTTCAGTTCCTGTGCGCCTTCAGCCGGCGTGTCGGTATACTCAACGGGGGTCACTTCCGTAAACGCTCCGTTTTCCCAGTCCTTGTCCTTTCCGACATACAGGACTTCCTCGGAATCCTCATCAAGAATAAGCGTCGACTTTTCGATGGCCTTATCCAGATGGAAGGCATAGGTCTTTCCGTTTTTGGAAATATACCAGTCTCCCTTCCGGATCGCCGTCAGGGAACCCTCTTTGATGGATGTGATATACGCGCCGTCCACACCGCTCTTGAGAATCTCACGGGCCATCTGCTCCACTTCGGAATACTGCATCGGACCCAGCTTCTGGGAGCTGCGGAACTGCTGCTGATAGCTGTAGTCAATGAACTTCGGTCCTACAAATGAGAAGAGCAGGATGATAATGAATACGATCAGCGCACCCATGGAGACATGATTCTTTTTAAATCTTCTCCATGCGTCCTGCCAGTATGAGACGCTCTTATGCATCTGCACCATGGAAGCCTTCTCGTCTGCGTTGGCTGCCTCAAAATCCTGTGCGGTAAACTGAGATACATCCAGGATCTTGTCGGTGTTGGTATGAAATACCTGAAAACTCTTTTTCCCGGACATCTTATCAGTTTCCTTTCTTGGTAATATTGATTCTTGGATCCACGATCTTATAGGCAATATCCACCACCAGGTTCATGAAGATGATCAGAACTGCCAGCAGAATGGTCGTACCCATAATGACCGGATAATCACGGTTCAGGATACTCGTCACGAAGTAATTGCCAAGTCCCGGTATATGGAAGATCTGTTCTACGACAAGGGCACCGGTGATAATGCCTGCCGTCAGCGGGCCAAGGTATGTGATGACAGGGATCAGGGAATTGCGCAGGGCATGTTTGAACAGGATCATCTTTGTCTTCAGGCCCTTGGCTCTTGCAGTCCGGATATAGTCCTGGCTGATGGAGTCAAGCATACTGGTCCTGGTCAGCTTCACGATCCTGCAAAGCGGCGCCATGGCAAGCGTGATCACCGGCATGACATACTGGGATACCCTTCCGAGAGAATCGGACTGAACCGGAAGCCATCCCAGTCTTACGGCAAATCCGAACAGCATCAGCGTCGCCACCACAAAGCTTGGCATGGCTATCCCAAGTGTCGTGACCACACGGAGAATGCTGTCAACTCCCTTCCCCCTGTAATAGGCTGAAATAACGCCCAGCGGGATCCCGATCAGCACGGAAAAGAACAGCGCCCACAGTCCCAGTTTGATGGAGAGCAGGAATTTTCCCTGCCCGAAGAGGATCTTTGTGACGGCTGTCCCCTCCTGCATCTTCAGGGAGACGCCCATGTCTCCGTGAAGGAGGTTCTTGATGTAATTGACAAACTGTACGACCAGAGGTTTGTCCAGTCCGTACTTCGCATTCGCCAGAGCGATCTGCTCCGGTGTGGATTTTTCTGTCATGAACGGGCTGCCCGGAATGGCATTCATCAGGAAAAAGGTGATGGCTGCCACCAGGAGAAGCGTCATGATCGAAACGCCGATTCGTTTCAGTGTGTAGATTAACAGATCCATGTGTGCTCCTTAGTGCTTTGAGTGCCGGTGTCCGGTAAGCGGACACATCCCGCCAAAAACAAACCGTTTCCTCTTCTTTTTGGTGAAAACGGTTCGTTTCAGGTCATCTATTTCTTCTTTCGTCAACAAATAACTGAAAAATTTTACACCATAAGGCCCACTTTCGCAACCTTTTTTGTGTAAAAATCCTTTTTTCGGAATTTTTTCTTATCTCTCAAGATCGAGCATATACAGCAGCGCGTTGCAGATACAGGCTGCGATATTGCTGCCGCCCTTTCTTCCTCTTGCGATGATGCACGGTACATCGGTTTCCATGATCAGTTCCTTGGACTGAACCACATTGACAAAGCCGACCGGTACCCCGATGATCAGTTTCGGGACAAATCCGTCATCAATCAGCTCGCGCAGCCGGATCAGCGCTGTCGGGGCGTTTCCGATGGCAAAGATCAGGTCTCTTTCCAGGCCGGCCGCTTTATCCATGCAGACGGTTGCCCTTGTCGAACCCTGCTCTCTCGCTCTTGCAGCGACATCCTCGTCCGACATAAAGCACAGCACCTCCCCGCCGAATTTTGCGAGAGAGCGTTTGTTGATGCCGGACCTGGCCATTTGCGTATCCGTCACGATGTCTGCGCCGCCGCGTATCGCTTCAAGCGCCTTCTCCACCGCGCCGTCGGAAAAATACAGGCTGTCGGCATAGTCAAAATCCGCGCTCGTATGGATACAGCGCTTCACAACCGGCTCCGTGCCTTCCTTCAGCGTCTTTCCCATCAGGGCAAGTTCCTGTGAAATGATCTCGAAGCTGCGGCGTTCGATATCCATGGGTCTTACATTTTCCAGCTCAATCTTCATGATGTCTCCTTCAGTCACTGTGTCCCGGGTGCCGCTTCAACGGATTCCCATAATCTCATACACCATTCCGATATCCATATGCTCCCGCATGCCTGCGGCAAGAAGATCGTACTGGCTGTCCTTGAAAGCCTTTGTGTCCATACTTCCGATCTGCCCGGAATCGATTCCCTTGCGCTGTGCCAGGAGTCTGACGATCGCTCCCGCAAGGTCCCCCTCGTCAAAGATCCCGTGGGTATAGGTTCCCATCACATTGCCGCAGGCAGCGCCGTCCTCTTTCTCCTCGGTCCGTCCCCCTGTTCTGGCTGTGAGAGTTGTAAGAGGTCTCGCGTCGCCCTTCAGGGTCGACACGCCCATATGGATCTCGTATCCTTCAAAGCCGATCCCGCCAAGGGATTTCAGGTCACCTTCCGGCGCCTGTATTTTTCCTGTCACCAGCGTCCTTGTCTTGTCCCCCGCAAATACGGTATCCATCGGCAGCAGGCCCATGCCTCTCATGGCCCCGCCGGCCTCCACTCCGTCGGGATCACTGAGACTTTCTCCAAGCATCTGGTATCCCCCGCAGATCCCCATGATCAGTTTTCCCCGGGCAGCCATCTTGAGCACGGCAGCCTCCAGGCCGCACTGGCGCAGCCACGCAAGATCATCCATGGTGTTCTTTGTACCGGGCAGCAGGATCATATCGGGATCACCGAGCTGCGCCGTATTTCCCACATAGCGCAGGCTCACCCCCTCAAACCGCTCAAAGGGATTGAAGTCTGTAAAGTTGGATATTCTCGGAAGACGGATCACGGCGATGTCGATCGCGGCTGCCTTCTTATCTGTCTCAAAACGGCTTGTAAGCGAATCCTCATCATCGACCTGGATGTTCAGATACGGCGTTACGCCGATCACCGGAATGCCGGCCCGCTCCTGAAGCATGACGATCCCGGGATCCAGGATCGTCTTGTCACCCCTGAATTTATTGATGATCAGGCCTTTGACACGCTCCCGCTCATCCGGCTCCAGTAGATCCACCGTTCCCAGAAGCTGCGCGAACACCCCGCCGCGGTCAATATCGCCGACCAGAAGGACCGGTGCATCCGCCATCTTCGCCATGCCCATATTGACGATATCATCCTCTTTCAGGTTGATCTCCGCAGGACTCCCCGCCCCTTCAATGACAATAATGTCCGCCTTTTCCTCCAGGCGGTGATACGCCTTCATGATTTCCGGAATCAGTTTCTTCTTGAACGCGAAATAGTCCCGGGCGGAATAATTGCCGAGCACTTCGCCGTTTACGATCACCTGGGATCCGATGTCGTTTGTGGGTTTGAGCAGAATGGGGTTCATGTCCACGGAAGGGTCCACTCCCGCGGCTTCCGCCTGCATGACCTGGGCCCTGCCCATCTCAAGGCCTTCCTTCGTGATGAAGGAATTCAGCGCCATATTCTGTGATTTAAAGGGAGCAACCCGATATCCGTCCTGCCGGAAGATCCGGCACAGGCCTGCCGTCAGCAGACTCTTCCCCACATTGGACATGGTTCCCTGTATCATGATCGATCTTGCCATAGAATCTCCTCCAGACAGTCAAGAAGTTTGTCATTCTCTTCCCGGGTGCGGACCGCGATCCGCCAGTATCCTTTTTTCAGGCCTTTGTAATTGCTGCAGTCGCGGATCAGGATCCCCCTCGCGGCGCATGCCTCCCCCAGGTCTTCTGGCCCCTTCAGAAAAACGAAATTGGCGCCGGGCTCGAAACTGACAAGGCCCAGCCGCTTCAGTCCTTCCAGAAGGTGCGTTCTCTGAACGGATACATATTCCCGGCTCCTCACCTCGAAATCAGATTCCTCAAGTGCCGCGACCCCTGCCATCTGCGCAGGGAGGGATACATTCCAGGGCTGGACGGTCTCTTTCATCTGCTCCAGCAGCCTCTGATCGCTGCATATGCCGTATCCGAGCCGCAGCCCGGCAATACCGTACAGTTTTGTAAAAGCCCGCAGGATAAACAGGCCGGGATTGTCCCCGATCACCGGGATGAGGGAATTCGCCTCGCCGGCATCGGTAAGCGGCACAAAGCACTCGTCCATGACCAGAACGATCCCTTCCTCCCTGCACCTGCGTACGATCCTGATCAGCAGATCCAGCGGGACCATGACGCCGGTGGGATTGTTCGGACTGCACAGGAAAGCAATGTCCGTTTCTTCCGTGAGAAAGGCAAGATAATCTTCCCCGAGCGAGAATCCTGTTTCCTCCGCACATGGATAGTATGCGATCCGGCATCCCGTTTTTTCAAGCGCCGCTTCGTATTCCGCGAACCCCGGAGCAACCAGGAGCGCTTTTTGCGGCCTGATCGCGTCACAGAGCATGAAGATCAGCTCCGCGGCGCCGTTCCCGCAGATCACCTGTTCCGGCAGCACCTGATGCCTCTTCGCGACAGCCCTGCGAAGCGCCGTCTGGTCCGGATCCGGATAGGCAGTACTCCTTCTCACGCCCTCACAGGCAGCCTCCACCACTTTCGGGGGAATCCCCAGCGGATTGATGTTCGCGGAAAAATCCAGTTCATATGCTTTTGCATAGATGTTGCCGCCGTGAATATGTTTCATTTTCTCCTCTCAATAAACCCTTCACCAAACACTTCGCTGGTTTCCGTCACCATCACAAAAGCCTTCTCGTCCACGTCATGTGCGGCGTTCGTAATGGAATAGGTCTGCGCTTTGCTGCAGGCGCAGAGCAGGACGTCCCGGTCCTCACCGGTATAGGTGCCGATCGCCCTGATCATCGTGGAGCCTCTGCCTGTCATGCGGCTGATCCTCTCGACCAGTTCACTGCTCCTGTTCGTGATGACAATGACCAGTTTTCCGGCACCCATGCCGTACAGGATCTTATCCATCACGATCGAAGTCGTAAAGGAACAGATCAGTCCGTAGAGCACGGCATCCACATTTCCGAAGACCGGCCAGCCAAGCATGATCACAAGGAAATCCAGGGTCATGGTCACAAAACCGAAGCTCATATAGGGATGGCGCACCTTAATGGTCATGATCAGGAAATCCGTTCCGCCCGAACTGCTCCCTCTCAGATAGAAAAAGGCCATTCCGACGCCCGTACATACACCGGAATACAAGGAGGCAAGCAGCGGCATTCCGGAATAGGGCGGTATCAGCGGAAATACAACATCCAGAAAGACCGTGGTCATGATCATCGTCCGCGCGGTGCGCAGCAGGAATTCCTTTCCGACGACCCTCCAGCTGATGATCACCAGCGGAATATTCAGGAGGATCGTCACGACACCGATCGGCAGGTCCCACAGATGATTGGCGATCAGCGCAAGGCCGGAAATACCGCCCGGCGCGAAATTCGCCATCCTGGCAAACGTGTAGATCCCCATGGCAAAAAAGATGCTGCCCGTCAGGTCACATAAAAAATCGATCAGGAATGCCTTGAACCTGCCGGTTCCAGCTTTCTTTCCTTTTTCTTTACGCTTCATTTCGATCCTTGTCCCTCTTTGTCCTAAAAGAAAAACAGTGTGATGACCCTGATCAGTGTAAAGATGCCGAGTCCCGAAAAGGAAGTGACATACATCAGCCGGTTTGCCCTGCGTATATCCCTTGCTTCCACCGGGCGCAGCGGATCCCCGATCGTCTTCTTCTTATGCAGCTTCCCGAAATACCAGGCATCTCCCGCCAGCTGTACATGCAGGGCGCCGGCCATGACCGCCTCGGTCTGGGCGGAATTCGGACTGGCATGATTATACCTGTCCCGCCGGAAGATCCGCCATGCTTCCTTTCCGTCCAGTCTTGCCATCCGGCAGGAAAGGATCATCAGCAGTGCGGAAAGTCTCGCCGGGATAAAATTCATTACATCGTCCATCCTGGCAGCGAAACGGCCGAAATACAGATAATCGTCATTCCTGTATCCGATCATGGAATCCATGGTGTTCACAGCCTTGTAGAACCATCCCAGCGCAGGCCCGCCGATCAGCATATAGAACATGGGGGCGATCACGCCGTCCGAGGTATTCTCGGCAACCGTCTCCACAGCCGCCTTTGCCACGCCTTCCGTATCCAGCTTCTGTGTGTCCCGTCCGACGATCATCGAAACCGCTTCCCTGGCACCGGGCAGATCGCCCGCCTTCAGCGCGTCATAAACTTTCATGGACTCATCCCTGAGTGATCTGACGGCGAACAGCCAGTAACAGAGCAGCGTCCTGACCAGGATCCCTGCCACGATGTGGAGCCTGTCCGCCCCGCGGCAAAGAAGCAGGACGATCACTGCCGTAAACTCCGAGGTGAACAGTGCCAGAATCATGCCGCCGGCAAATTCACCGGCCTTCGATTCCGGGAACACCCACCTGAGCAGTTTTTCCAGTCCTTCGATCATTTTGCCGACCAGACGTACGGGATGATAGAGCCAGTGGGGATCCCCCACCAGCAGATCCAGTCCGAAGCCGATCAAAACCGGGATCACGATTCTGAGAAGATAGGCTGTATTCATGGTTCGTCACTCCTGTCTGCCGCCCGGGAGCCGGCAGTATAATTCATGCATGCCTGCCAGAAACGCAGCGCAGCCTGCGGGTTGGAATGATAATACAGATGCGGGAAACCGGCCGCCAGGTTTTCTGTCATTGCGATGCAGTCCCAGCCTGTTTTTCTGAGCGGCTTTGCCGCATGAAACGAGTTTCCGTTATGCGTTGTATCAAAATAGTGGAATTCGTGCGCCCTGATCGGTCCGATATCCGCACCCAGCATACCGGACAGTTCCTTCCTCCCGTCCTTTTCCGGATCATGGTTCAAAGTAAGCTCCACATAACCGAACCGTGTGAGCTTCTGCGTCCGGAAGGCTTTTCCGGGCAGCACCCCGGCTGCAGGACGGCTGACACCTTCCATGTCTTCCATCTCCTGCTGAAGGTACATAAAACCGCCGCATTCCGCCATGCACGGAAGTTTCCTTTCGGAGACAGCCAGCCTGATCTCTTCCCGCATGCTTTCGTTTTCACTGAGCTCCTTCATGTGCAGTTCCGGATACCCGCCGCTCAGGATCAGGCCGTCGCACTCGGGCAGATGCGCGTCATGGACCGGTGAGAAATACCGGATCCGGGCGCCCATATCCCGGAGAAGCTCCAGATTGTCTTCATAGATGAAACAGAACGCCTCATCCCTTGCGACCGCGATCACAGGCTTCCGGCCTGTTTTCTGCGCTTCCCCGACCGCTTCTTTTCTGGACGCCGGCTCATCCCATTCAAGGTCCGGCGCCTCATGAGCGAGCGTGATCATGGCATCCAGATCAAGGCTGTCCTCCAGCGTATCAGCCAGCCGGTCAAGTTTTTCACGGATCCCATCGATCTCATCAGGCATGACCAGGCCCAGATGACGGCTTTCAAGAGAAAAATCCCTGATCACGGGAACATATCCGAGCGGCGTTACGCCAAGTTCCGTTCTGATCCGTTCGCTGATCTGAGGATACAGCGCGGGGGCGAGCCGGTTCAGGATCACGCCGCGGATACGGCTGTCCTCCCGGTAAGAGAGGAACCCTTTGATGTAAGGAATGACCGAAAGGCTCATTCCCCTGCAGTTTACGATCAGCACCACCGGCGTGTCCGTCACGCAGGCCACATCATAGGCGCTGGCCCGTTCGCTGATACCGCCAAGGCCATCGTAGTATCCCATCACGCCTTCGATCACCGCGAGGTCCGCGCCGGAGGCGTTCCTCGCGAACAGGTATCTGGTCATCTCATCTCCCGTAAAGAAGGTGTCCAGGTTCCTTGATCTTGTTCCAAGCACAGTCGTGTGAAACATAGGGTCTATATAATCCGGCCCGCACTTGAATGAGACCGGTGTGAGCCCCCTCTTCAACAGCGCCTGCAGAATGCCGCAGGTGATCAGTGTCTTTCCGCTGCCGCTGGCACCGGCCGCCAGCAGAAGCCTCGGAATTGTTTTCCGCTCCATCATTGACCCGCTTCTTTCCCGCCGCAGGCGATCACATAGACCGGATTCTGCCCCATCATCAGATGGTAGCTTCCGACGGCCTTTGCTTTTGAAATGTTCACGCAGGTGATATCCGCCCCATCGATCCCCAGTTCCTTCAGGACCCGCAATGTCTCCCCTACGGTCTCAAGCGCGATGGCGTTGATCACGATCCGGACCCTGGGATTTTTTCTCAGAAGGAGGGACAGAATGCTCATCATATTGCCGGAAGTCCCGCCGAGGAACGCATGTGTCGGGGCCGGAAGATCTTCCATATCATCCGGTGCCGTTCCCTCGATCACCTGGATATTGGAGGCCTTCAGATGCCGCATGTTCCTGTGGATCAGTTCCACAGCCTCCGTCTTCTTCTCGATCGCATAGACCATGCCGCTGCATGCAAGGCGCGCGGCTTCAATGGAAACGGATCCGGTCCCGGCGCCTATGTCATATACGATGCTGTCCTCAGCCAGACGAAGCTTTGACAGGGAGATGCTTCGAACTTCGCTCTTTGTCATCGGGACCTGGCCGCGGATGAACGCCTCATCCTCCAGGCCGGCTGTTACG
Source organism: Lachnospiraceae bacterium (assembly GCA_017652545.1). The sequence goes on along the minus strand of JAGCAV010000035.1, from coordinate 1,218 downwards.
GTATGATCCGCCGCACTGTTCTCGATCAGGACCGCACACAGATCACCGGTCTGTGCCGTCTCCATCTGTGAAGCGCTGCCGCTCAGGATCTTCTCATCCGGATAGGACAGCCTGCTGCCGACACTCACGCGTACGTCTCCCAGGCCATACTCTGTCAGTTCCCGGCACAGCGCCGCAAATGTCTCCTGCTTTCCGACCAGCGCGAACACTTTTGGGTATCTTGCCACAGCGCTTACGATATTTCCTTTCCGCCCGTGAAGCGAGACCAGCCTGACGTCTTCCCAGGCCGTATGCAGCCTGCCACACAGATAGACAACAGAGGAGATTCCGCAGATCACATTCACCTGCACCTGCTCCATATCATCCAGACGGTCCAGAAGCTTTCTGGCGCCGCTGTAGAACCCGATATCCCCCGAAAGAAGAACGGCAATCCTGCTGCATTCCTCATGGGATGCAATGCAGGATACGATCTCATCCGCCAGATAGGAAGTACAGCGCAGTGCGTGTTCATTCAGACCGTCGGCAATGCGCAGCATCCTGTCCGCGCCGATCAGCAGGTCCGCCTCACGGATCGACCGCTCCGCCTCAATGGTCATGCCTTCATGGGCGCCCATTCCGATCCCCGTCAGGGTCACAGTCCTTGTTCCGGGTTTCGCGGCACCCCTGTCTCCGGCTGTCTGCCTGGCCTTCTCTTCCTGATCATGCATCCCGAATGCATCATCAAGCAGGGCGATGACTTCTTCGAAAGAATACCCTGTCTCCTGCGGCGGTCTTCCTACAACGATGAGCCGGGCGCCGGCTTTGACTGCGGCAGCAATCTTTTCAGGGAAGCCTCCGGTCCGGCCCGATTCCTTCGTGACCAGATAGGCGGCTTTCACGGCACGGAGCATTGCCACATTCAGCTCCTCGGAAAAAGGTCCCTGCATGCAGATCAGGTTTCTCCCCTGAAATCCGAGCCGCGAGGCGATATCCATCGATTCTGCCGTTGAGAGGATCCTGGCAAAGACCCTGTTCCGGTAATCCGGGATCTGTGTGTACAGATGGAGTTCCCTGCTCCCGGTCGCCGCAAGCACGTTGCCGGGGTGATCCTTCAGGAAGTCGACCGCTTCCTGCACAGAGCCGACCTGGATCCAGGCAGTCTCATTCAGCGCGATTCCGGAGGTTTCCTCCCTGAGCAGCCGGATATAGACCGCTTCCGACTGCTCTGCGGCTTTCCTG
>JAGCAV010000366.1 GCA_017652545.1 Lachnospiraceae bacterium | reverse complement strand
TCTGGCGGAAAGCGTTTCCACATTTTTCTGCAGATACCGCTTGAGCGGTCTTGCGCCATAGACCGGATCATATCCGGCGTCGGCGATATACGCCTTCGCGTCATCCGTCAGCTCAATGCTGATCTCCTGGTCCGCAAGCCTGCGGTTCAGGTCGCTCACCAGCAGATCGATGATGTGGCCGATGTTTTCCTTCGTCAGCGGTTTGAACAGGATGATCTCATCCAGCCGGTTCAGGAATTCCGGGCGGAAGGAAGCGCGCAGGTCATTCATGACCATCTGCGAAGCCTCCTGGGAGATCTCACCCTTCTCGTCGATCCCATCCAGCAGATAGGATGAACCGATGTTGGAGGTCATGATCAGGATCGTGTTCTTAAAGTCCACGGTCCTGCCCTGCGAGTCGGTGATCCGTCCGTCGTCAAGCACCTGCAGCAGCACGTTAAAGACATCCGGATGCGCCTTCTCGATCTCATCAAAGAGGACGACAGAGTAGGGTTTTCTCCGGACAGCCTCGGTCAACTGTCCGCCCTCCTCGTAGCCGACATATCCCGGAGGCGCTCCGATCAGCCTTGACACGGAGAATTTCTCCATGTATTCGCTCATGTCGATTCGGACCATATTGCTCTCATCGTCGAACAGGTTCTCCGCCAGCGCCTTAGCCAGCTCCGTCTTGCCTACGCCCGTGGGGCCCAGGAAGAGGAACGAACCGATGGGTTTGGTGGGATCCTTGATGCCCGCCTTGGAGCGCAGGATCGCGTCCGTCACCCGCTGTACAGCTTCGTCCTGTCCGATCACCCGCTTATGCAGCTGCTCATCCAGAGCCAGGATCTTGGCCCGCTCGCCCTGGGTCAGCTTTGCCACCGGGATTCCGGTCCAGCGGGAGATGATCCTGGAGATCTCCTCCTCGGTGACCGATTCATGCACCAGGGACAGGTCCCTGTTCCTGACCGCCTCCTCTTCGGCAGCCAGTGTTGCCTTCAGCTTCGGCAGTTCCCCGTACTGCAGCTCGGCAGCACGGTTCAGGTCGTAGCTCTGCTTGGCCATCTCAATCTGTTTGTTCAGATCCTCGATCTGCTCACGCAGGGCGGACAGTTTCTCCACCGAATGCTTTTCATTTTCCCACTGGATCTTCTTCGCGTTGAACTCATCCTTCAGTTCCGCCAGCTCATGCTGCAAAGCGGCAAGCCGCTCCTGGCTTGCATGATCTGTTTCCTTCTTGAGGGCTGCCTCCTCAATTTCCATCTGCATGACCTTGCGCTGCAGCTCATCCAGCTCGGTCGGCAGCGAATCCAGTTCCGTCTTGATCAGCGCGCATGCTTCATCCACCAGGTCGATGGCCTTGTCGGGCAGGAACCGGTCCGAAATGTACCTGTGGGAGAGCGTAGCCGCCGCCACCAGGGCGCCGTCCGCGATCTTCACGCCGTGGTAGACTTCGTAGCGTTCCTTCAGCCCCCTCAGGATCGAGATGGTATCCTCCACCGTGGGCTCATCCACCATGACCGGCTGAAAACGCCTCTCCAGCGCTTTGTCCTTTTCAATGTATTTCCTGTACTCATCCAGCGTGGTCGCGCCGATGCAGTGCAGTTCGCCTCTGGCCAGCATGGGTTTGAGCATGTTTCCGGCATCCATGGCGCCGTCCGTCTTGCCGGCTCCGACGATCAGATGCAGTTCATCGATGAACAGAATGATCTCGCCTTCGCTCTTTTTGACTTCCTCAAGGACGGCTTTCAGCCTCTCCTCAAATTCACCTCTGTACTTGGCGCCTGCGACCAGCGCGCCCATATCCAGAGAGAAGATATGTTTATCCTTCAGTCCCTCCGGCACATCGCCCCGCACAATACGCTGGGCCAGGCCTTCTACGACGGCCGTCTTGCC
>JAGCAV010000365.1 GCA_017652545.1 Lachnospiraceae bacterium | reverse complement strand
CGCCTTTTCCGGCGACCTCTCACGGACACTCCATCAAGTATCCTGCCATGGTAACGGGGCTTCCGGATCCCCCTACTTCAGAAACATCCGTGTTCAGGGGATCAGCTCGGGCAGGAGACTGCAAATTCTGATCACACACCGGCTCACACCAGCCGCCGGCTCTCTGAAGAGGATATCAGAACGCATAGTGCCGTCATCGCTTTTGGTTCATTCAGTTGCAATGACGAGAGTTTACGGCAAAATGCGGGCGTTGTCAATCGTTAAATAAATAACCGGTCCCGTCAGACCACCTCGGAATAACTTCCCAGATACTCGAACTGCTCGCAAAGTTCACTGATCTCCCCGATCATACCGGCAAAATCCGGTGAATTCACGCTCTTCTCCAGGTCAAAATAGAACATGAACTCAAAATTGCGGTCCGGAAGGGGCCGGCTTTCCAGTTTGGTCAGGTTGACACCGAACGCATAGAACCTTCCAAGCAGCTTATAAAGCGCGCCGGGCGTGTGTGCCGTAACCGCCATAATACTGGTCTTGTCCGCTCCGGGATAGATCTCCAGGTCCTTGGAGATACAGATGAACCTGGTAAAATTGGCGCCCTGATCCTGCATATCGGTCTGAAGGCATTCCAGTCCGTACAGCTCGGCGCATCTTCTGGAACAGATCGCAGCCACGTCATTTCGCCCTGATTCGGCAACGGCTTTGGCTGCAGCTGCTGTATTTTCATAGGCGGTTGCCCTGACATTGTCCAGTCCCTTCAGGAATTCGGAGCACTGCGCAAGCGCCTGTTCATGAGAGATGACCTCCTTCAGATCACTCAGCTTCACGCCTTTTCTTGCCGCAAGACAGTGATCCACCTTCACGCGGACCGACCGCACGATCCGGAACCTGTGCTTCATCATCAGATCATAGACCTGGTTGACCGATCCGGCTGTGCTGTTCTCGATCGGAAGGACCCCATACCTGCACAGCCCTTTCTCGATCGCTGTAAAGACAGCATTGAAATTGCTGAAATACATGATGCTCGGCAGACTGAACAGCCGCTCACAGGCAACCTGGGAGAAAGCGCCTTCGATTCCCTGGCAGGCGACCATCGCCCGGTCGGGGAATTCCGGCATTGTGCTTCTGACTGCCTGCTCGATCTCATCCTGGACCGCTTCATGCGCGCCTGTCACCCGCGCCTGGTATGCCTTGCTGATGTCAAACATCGTGGAGTAGAGTTCGGCGACATAACGGCGCATCTTTTCATCTACCATCCCGGACAGTGCATAGAGCTTCTCCCGCTCTCTGGCCGGATCCGTGATCGGAAGGCCTTTCTGTGCCTTGATCCTGCCGATTCCGGCGCTTACGTCCATGCGCTCGGAGAACAGGGCGACCATCTGTTCATCGATCTCATCAATTCTGCGTCTGTAATCCTGTAAATCCATCTTTCTCCTCCCCGGAACCGCGGTTCCCGGAAACCTGTGCCATCCGGCAAACCTTCTGTCAGCTGTTCACCGCTGCCAGCACTTTCTGAATGCGTCCCGTCAGCTCGTCGAACTGGTCCGGTGTCAGAGACTGTGCACCGTCGCAGAGCGCGTGAATCGGATCAT
>JAGCAV010000034.1 GCA_017652545.1 Lachnospiraceae bacterium | reverse complement strand
TACCGCTCCTGGAAAAAGGTCAGGGAACCCGGACAGATCATGGATGTATCCGGAGAAAGCCATACAGTCGAACTGCACCGGAACTTCAGGAGCCGGGGAAACATTCTTTCAGCGGTCAATGATGTCTTTAAAGGGATCATGGCAGCGGATATAGGCGGTGTTGATTATGATCAGGACGCTTTTCTTCATTCGGGAGCCCTGTTTCCGCCGCTTCCGGATGAATATCAGGGCCGCCTGGATGTCCATGCCAGGCCGGAGCTGTGGCTTCTCGAGAATGCAGGAGCCGGCCTGGATGATGATGACGAAGCAGAAGATCTGGCGATGCCGGATCCGGAAAACGTGCTGATCCAGAATCTCTGGGATCATGCCTCCGACAGGGAGAAGGAAGCGTTTGTCATTGCTGAGCGGATCAGCAGCATGATCGGACAATATCCCATTCTCGATGAAGAGACCGGTACATACAGAAAAGCCGGCTACGGGGATATTGCCATTCTGTACCGGGGTGGAGACAGATGGCCGGATGCGCTGGAAAAAGCGCTGTCACTCTACGGGATCCCCTCATTTTCAGGCAGTGGAGGCGGTTATTTCGAGACGCAGGAGATCCGGACAGTACTCGCATTGCTCAGCATCATCGACAATCCCAAACAGGATATCCCGCTGGTCTGTGTGCTCCGGTCACCTGTCGGAGGATTTACGGACGGTGAGCTGTCTGATATGAGGGCTGCTTCTCCAGACACGGATTTCTATTCGGCACTCCTTGCCTCAGCCCGGACGGGGAACCGGAAAGCCGAACATTTCACAGGGATGCTGGATGAACAAAGAAGCCTTGTATCTTCCTGCAGTGTGCATGAACTGATCTGGCATGTGCTGGATGTGACAGGATATGCCCACTATGTATGTGCCCTTCCCGGCGGGGAGAGGAGGTATGCCAACCTGAACCTGCTTGTTCAGAAAGCGATCGATTTTGAACAGGGAAACGACCGGAGCCTGTTCCGCTTTCTGCACTATATCAGAAATATCAAAAAGGTATCCGATGCGCCGGAAGCTGTCCTGTCGGAAACAGGAGAGAATACCGTACGCATCATGACGATTCACAAGAGCAAGGGCCTGGAGTTTCCGATCGTGTTTGTATGCGGGCTGGGCAGGAAAATCGGAGGCCGCGAGTTTACGGAAACGATCCTGCTAGATCCGGAATTCGGTATCGGCATGGATGAACTTGACACATCGCATCATGTGAGAACTTCCTCTCTCCAGAGGCAGATCATCGCCGGAAACCAGAAAAAAGAAGGAATGGGTGAAGAACTCAGGATCCTTTATGTTGCCATGACCCGTGCGAAGGAAAAACTGATTCTGACAGGAACAGTTCCGGACCTTGAGAGGGCTTCGGAGAAATGGAAGAGTGCGGGACTCCGCAGAGAGGTTCTTCTGCCGGCCCGGTACCGTCTGCAGGCGGGATGTTACCTTGACCTGATCATGCCGGTAAAATGGAAAAACGGAACATCACTTGATTTCAGTGAGATCAGGGAACAGGATCTGTGGAATACCGTCAGGGAACACATCACCGGTCAGCGGACTGCCTCCATCGGACCGGGCTCAGAGGCTGTGGATGATGACAGGCTGACAAAGCTCAGGGAAGAGCTTGCCCTCCTTTCCGCAAGGGAGAGATATGTCAGTGCACTGGAGGAAAGGACTCCGATACCGGTAACCGTGTCCGTATCCGAACTGAAGCATCCCATGTATGAGGAAGAAATGCGGCAGCATGCAATGGAACTGTCGGGTGATACCGGTTCCGGCTCTTTTACAGCGGATGACCTGTCTGACAGCGCAGAGGGCGGAGCTGCCAGGGGCAGCGCCTATCATACGCTGATGGAACATCTGGATTATTCTGATCCGGATATCGAAGGGCAGTTGGAAAGTCTTGTAAAGTGTGGTAAAATAGATCAGTTTGGCGCTGATCGGATCCGCGTTGAAGATATTCGTGCTTTTACCGAAGATCCGATCGGACACAGGATGCGGAACGCTTTTGAAAAGAATGTCCTGCACCGTGAGACACCGTTTGTCATCGGACGAAAGGCGCGCGATCTCAAAAATGAGTGGGACAGCGATGAGATCGTGCTGGTCCAGGGGATCATTGATGCATGGTTTGAAGAGAACGGTAAGATCGTGGTCCTCGATTATAAAACCGACCGCGTAGCTGAAAAAGATGACCCGGAAGGTGAGACGCTGATCAGAAGATACCGTCTCCAGCTTTCGATCTATGCGGATGCGCTCCGGAGCATGACAGGTCTGGAAACGGATGAGGTCCTGATCTATTCTTTCGCGCTCGGGAAATGCATTCCTGTGATCATAAACTGACAGGTCTGGAAAAGGGATAGAAGTGTTTGCAAATAGAAGTCTGGAAAAAACAGAATATGCCGGCAGCCCTCTGAAAAAAAGAACGGGATCTTTTTATCTGTGGGTGGGTATGCTTATTCCGGCACTGACCATGCTGATCGGCTTCATCGTAAACGGTGTCTGGCCTTTCGGAGACGGAACGATTCTCAAAGTAGATTCACTTCATCAGTATCTCCCCTTTTTCACGGATTTCCATCAGAAACTTCGAAGCGGAGACAGCCTTTTTTACAGCTTTTCCGGAGGACTCGGATACGATTTCTGGTCAACCGTTGCCTATTATCTGGCCAGTCCGCTGAATATGCTGATCGTACTGGTCCCGAAAGCGAATGTATGTGATTTCATGGATGTGATGATCCTTCTGAAGGTTTCCGCCTGCGGCGGGATCTTCTCCTGGTATCTTCACAGAAGAAATCCTTCAGCGGCATTCCTGCCCCTTGTTTTCGGAACCATGTATGCCATGGGCAATTTTTATATCGGCTATTCCTTTAACATCATGTGGCTGGATTCCATGGCAGTCGTTCCGCTGATCATGTTTGGGATCGAAAAACTGGTCAAGGGAAGCGGTCGGGGCGGTTACGTCTATGGGATCTCGCTGTTCTACGGCCTGTGGTGCAACTATTACATCGGTTTCATGCTCTGTATTTTCTCCTGCCTCTACCTGGCAGTCTGCCTCGTATGCGCGTCAGGAAATGATACCCGGCCTTCTCAGTCAGAAGACGGTTCTGTTCCGGATGAGGACAGACCGGTCAGAAGCGGTTTTTCACGGCTGGCAGCAACATGCCTGTCATTCGGCTGGTATTCGCTGCTGGCGGGAGGCATGTCCGCTGTCATGCTGCTGCCGGCCTATCTGTCCCTGACAAGTTCGGAATCCATGATCTGCAACAACCTGCCGTCGAAACTGAAGTTCTATACGGACTTTCTTTCGATGTACATGTCGCATTTCATCAATGCGAAGCCGATCAATATTTCCGATTCACAGGTTGGCTTCAATGCGTACTGCGGGACGATCGTGCCGCTTCTGCTGATATGTTATCTGACCGAAAGACGCATACGGCTCCGGGAGAAGCTTGCTCATCTGGCACTGGCCGGTATCCTGTTCTCAAGTGTCACTGTCAACTATCTTAATTACATGTGGCACGGTTTTCACACACAGAACGGACTGCCGAATCGTTTTGCGTTCCTGTATGTACTCATCATACTGCTTCTCGCCTATGATTCACTGAGCCGCATACGGGAACTGGAGATATGGAAAGTGCTCTTTTCCGGGATCGTGATCCTTGCACTCACGATCTGGACAGTTCTGACCAGAACGCCCGGGGAGAACTGGGCGGACGGGATCTTTTCGGTTCTGCCTGTTGTCATGACAGCGATCTATGTAGGAGCTCTCGCGCTTATTGTCGCACTTGGCCCGAAGCAGAAGACGATCAGCATGATCCTCGGAATCGTGATGCTTCTGGAGGCAGCCGGCCATGGCATCTACGGTATGTGCGAGAACGGCAGTGTTACGAGAAGCATCTACCTGAAGGATCAGGCTTCCTATCAGGAACTGACAGGGAGGCAGCAGGATGATTCCTTCTTCCGTTCGGAGATCGACTCACAGCGCATGCGCAATGTGACGATCTTTGCGGGAGGCCATTCAACAGTCCTGTTTAATTCAACGATGGCGGAATCCGTCACGGACTTTTTTGATCACATCGGCATAGAAGCAAGGACGAATAAGAACGGATACAACGGCGTCACAAGGATGATGAATGATGTATTCGGGATCAGGTATGTGCTCGCGTCCATCGGCATAGGGAATACCCTGTACGGATTCCCGAAGATCGACGAGGACGACAATCTGAAGATGTACAGGAATGACCACGCACTTTCACTCGGGTTTGTTGTCAATGAAGAGATCCGGGACTGGGACATTCATGACGGAACGCCCATCGGCGTGCAGAACAGTTTCGCTCGTCTGGCCGCAGGGGTTGAAGACATGTACATGCTTGACCGGACAGTCGACGCGGAGGACGGTGAGAAGATCGAAGTAAAGGTACCAGAGAACAAACAGGTCTACCTGTATCTCCCGGATAAGATTGACAAGTTTTCGCTGAACACGCCTGAATACCGCAGGAACTATGAGACGTACAATGACCATCTGTATACAATGTGCAGGCTGGGCGACTCCGCGATCGGAGATTTTACCTGTGATCTGAAGGCGAGCCAGGAAACAGTCAGGGTAAATATCTATACGTGCCCTGATGCCGCCTGTGATCAGGTATATGAAGTACTTTCGGAATCACAGCTGGAGAATGTAAAAGCGGATCATGCAAGGGTGACCGGAACCCTTGACGCGAAAAAGGACGGTATTCTTCTTCTGACACTGCCATATGATCAGGACTGGAAGGTCCGGCTGGACGGGCAGGAGACCACCCCGGAGGTGATCGGATCGGCACTGATCGGGATCCCTGTTTCGAAAGGCGGTCACACACTTTTGATGAACTTCGTACCGGGCGGTTTTTATCAGGGTCTTCTCATCAGCCTGATCTGTCTGGCGCTCATGATGATCACCCTGCTGCTGGATCGGAGGAAAGTTTCCGCGCAGCCACCCGGATCGACACAGGTCCCGGATCTTTCCGCTTCTTCAGGCACTGCGCATGTATGGAAGCTTGCCATTGATCCCAAAACAGAAAGCAGGGATGACGCTGAAGCGGAAAATATGTTTGATCAGACACCGGAGAACGGACCGGAATCGGAACAGGAGGAACAGGAACATGATTGAAACGACAGGATATACCGGCAATTGCTGTGACGGGTCCGGAAAAAAGGACCGTCCGGTGATCAGTGCGGATCAGATCGGGACACTTGTTCAGCTTGCCGGCATGGAAAATGTTTTCGAACATGAACCCATGAGTGAACATACGACTTTCCGGATCGGCGGCCCGGCGGACGTGCTGGTTTCACCGGTGACAATGGAAGCGCTGACCGGTGTGATCCGTTACCTGGATGCTGAGCAGATACCCTATTATGTCATCGGAAACGGAAGCAATCTGCTTGTCGGGGACAAAGGATACAGAGGTGTTATTGTCCAGGTCTATAAGAACCTGTCCGCCATCACGGTTGAAGGAAGCACGATCAAAGCGGAAGCAGGCGCGATGATTTCCGCGGTTTCCAGGACGGCCATGACGCATGGCCTTACAGGACTGGAATTTGCTTCCGGCATCCCCGGGACGACCGGCGGGGCAGTTGTGATGAATGCCGGTGCGTATGGCGGAGAAATGAAGGACGTCATCGTCTCCGTTACCGTGCTGACACCGGAAGGAAACATCCGGGAGATACCGGCGTCCGACATGGCTTTCGGATACAGGACCAGCTGTGTCATGAAAAATCATTATATCGTTCTGGGTGCCGTCTTCAGGCTTGACGAAGGAAAAAAGGATGATATTCTTGCCAGAATGCAGGAACTGAAGGAAAAGCGTGTTTCAAAACAGCCGCTCGATAAGCCCAGCGCCGGATCCACGTTTAAACGCCCCGAAGGCTATTTTGCCGGAAAACTGATCATGGATGCAGGTCTGAAAGGCTTTACGGTTGGTGGCGCCTGTGTCTCCGAGAAACATGCAGGATTTGTCATCAATAACGGAGGCGCCACTGCACAGGATGTCAGGCAGCTGATCAGTCATGTTCAGAATGAAGTAAAGAAACGCTTCGGCGTCAGCCTTGAGTGTGAGATCAGAATGATCGGGGAATGAAGGAGCAGCATGTCATTTTCAGCCATGGTAAAGGAAGAACTGTTTGATCAGATGAGCAGGCCGAAAGCAGAGCGGATCGGCAGGAGAAGAAGCCGGCTCCGGGAAGCATTTATGGAATCCGGTTCAGTCAGTGATCCGCTCAGTTCATATCACCTGGAGATCGCCAGAAAAACAGAAGATGAAGCGGAAGAGATCAGGCGGCTGATGAATGAGTGCGGGCTCTCACCGGGCATTGTCAGCAGAAAGGGCCGTTTTGTCGTATACCTTAAGGAAGCCGGGCAGATCTCAACCATGCTTGGCCTGATGGACGCGCCGAAGGCTGTTATGGAGTTTGAAAATTCAAGGATCCTTCGCGAAATCACCGGTGATGTGAACCGAAAAGTCAACTGCGAAGCGGCAAACATCGAGAAGGCCGTGCGGTCAGGAATGAGACAGCTGGAAAGCATCCGCCTGATCCGGGAAACCGTCGGGCTGGAAAAACTGCCGGAAGACCTGCGGAACGTGGCACTTGCGCGCCTGGAATATCCGGATATTTCCCTGAAGGAACTGGGGCAGATCCTGGATCCCCCTCTCGGTAAGAGCGGGACAAACCACAGGCTGAAGAAAATCGAGGCGTTTGCTGACAAACTGACAGATCGCAGATAAGGAGGAAGAACGTTTTGGATTATATTGTACGGGGAACCGCGGCAAACGGGGCCGTCAGGGTGTTTGCGGCAGATACGACCGGCATAACGGAATACGCAAGGAACTGCCACGATACGAGTCCCGTTGCCACTGCGGCGCTTGGACGGCTCTTATGTGCAGGTACCATGATGGGCAACATGATGAAAGGGGACAGGGATCTTCTCACGCTCCAGGTCAAGGGGGATGGTCCCCTCGGAGATATTGTCGTTACAGCCGACTCACATGGGAGCGTCAAAGGATATGTTCACCATCCCCATGTGATCATTCCCGCCAATGAAAAGGGCAAACTGGATGTATCCGGGGCAGTCGGACACGGAATCCTGCAGGTCATCCAGGATCTTGGCCTGAAAGATCCTTATGTGGGGAGTGTTGCGCTTCAGACAGGGGAGATCGCAGAGGATCTTACTTACTACTTTGCCTCTTCAGAGCAGGTGCCTTCAGCTGTCGGCCTCGGCGTTCTGATGAACAGAAACAATACCGTCAGATGCAGCGGCGGGTTTATCATTCAGCTGATGCCGTTCACACCTGACGCGGTGGCGGACACACTGGAGAAGAATCTGGCCGGTGTCAGTTCTGTCACCACCATGCTCGCAGAAGGGAAAACGCCTGAACAGATTCTCGGGATCCTTACAGAAGGGCTTGAACTGGAGATCATCGAGAAAAAGGAAGTAGCCTACAGATGTGACTGTTCCAAGGAACGGTTCACGAGAGGACTGATATCTCTTGGCAAAAAGGAATTGAAAAAGATGGCGGCTGACCGTGAACCGATTGAGATCTGCTGTCATTTCTGCAACAAAAGATATATCTTCAGTCCGGAAGAGATCAGAGCACTGGCGCAAAGATAAGCCCGTAAGAAGCACTGATATGATAAAGCCGCAGCAAAACGGAGGCAGCGGGTGATACAAAAAATGAAAGAAAAACATATGATCCTGGCATCCGCCTCTCCCAGGAGAAGGCAGCTTCTAGAGCTGGCCGGGATTCCGTTTGAGGTGATCGTCAGTGACGCGGAGGAAGACACGAAGGAGAAGGAACCCGGGAGGATCGTTGAAGACCTGTCATTCCTGAAAGCAAATGCAGTCGTCCGGGAGCTTGATGAGGACAGAAAAGACTGTATCGTACTCGGGGCGGATACCATTGTCTGGCAGAACGGACAGGTCATGGGCAAACCGAAAAATGAGGAACAGGCAAGGGAGATGATCCGGCTGCTTCAGGGAGCGGAGCACAGTGTTTTCACAGGTGTGACGCTGATCGGCCCGGCCGATCCCGATCAGGATGAAGTCTGCCGCGAGATACTTACGGAAAGCATGGACCATATCCGCTGGCCTAAGCCGGGTCTTCTGGCGGTTTCGTTTCACTGTGAGACGAAGGTCAGGGTAAGGCCCATGGATGAATCGGAGATCAGCGGGTATATCGCCACGGGAGAACCGTTTGACAAAGCCGGCGGTTACGGAATCCAGGGTCCTTTTGCCGTTTTTGTGGAAAGTATTTCCGGAGATTATCACAATGTCGTCGGGCTTCCCGTCGCGGAAGTCTACCGTCATCTGAAGATACTGAGCCGTGTGTTCAGGACCCGGTGACGGACAAAGCGTTTTATGTAGTTGATTCTTCGAATGGTTTTACATATAATGTAACTCATCAGAAGCTGCGGAGCAGAGGATTTCAGTAAGGATGTGAGATTATGGCAGACATCAATAACACACAGTTCTTCAATGTCAACGCGGAGCCGGAGACAAGAGCAAAGATGGTTCTGGATATTGTTTACAGCGCCATGGAGGAAAAGGGATACAATCCCGTCAATCAGATGGTAGGCTATATTATGTCCGGAGATCCCACATATATCACCAGCTATAAAAATGCCAGGAGCCTGATCATGAAGGTCGAAAGGGATGAGCTGGTTGAAGAACTCCTCAAGGAATATATCAGGAACAAATCATGGCAGACGAAATGAGCAGGCAGGATAAGTCTGTGAAAAGATACCTGGGACTGGATTACGGTGCCAGGACGGTCGGCGTTGCTGTTTCTGACGGGCTCGGGCTGACTGCACAGGGAGTTGAGACGATCAGGAGAGAGCGGGAGAACAAGCTTCGTCAGACTCTGGCCAGGATTGATGAACTGGCGAAAGAATACGAGGTTGAAGCCATTGTCCTCGGATACCCCAAAAATCTTGACAATTCCATTGGTGAACGTGCAGAAAAAACAGCGGCTTTCAGGGACATGCTCGAAAAACGCACCGGACTTGATGTGATCCTGTGGGATGAAAGGCTTACAACAAACGCGGCAGACAGAACGCTGGCTGAAGCC